>CAVDPO010000166.1:0-1623 GCA_963610855.1 Segatella copri | reverse complement strand
TTTCTCTAGGCAAAAATAGACAAAAATTCGCATTTTTTGCTTATTTTTGTTTATTTTTGCGAAAAAACAAGGTCGAGGGCCTCCGTTTTCGCGTTCTCATGCGTCTACACATACGCCTACATGCGCCATGTGCGCCCACGCAAGCCAGCCATGTGCAAACGTGGCATAATAGTGGCTCATAATAGTAGCGCACAATAAAAGATTTTTCGTTTGCATTCTCAAAATTTATCACCTAAAATTAACCATGTTGGTAATTTGAGTCTTGATGAGCTTTTGCCTTGCAGATAACTCTAAAGTGCGCTTTTTAGCGTACAACATAGCATGACGGAACAAAAAGAGAAACAAATTACCTTTAAGGATAGGGATGTGTTTATTGAAGACAGGCATAAAGCCGAGTACGGTGAAGTTCCACAAGTAGTTTCAACGGTCCCCGGGGTGACGACTTTTGTAGGTGAGTTCTCTGTGTATTGTCAAGGGTACGCCTTATGCGGAACAAACGACAAAAGCCTTTTTGTTGCTATTTCCCAAAGGCCCGATTCCACTGTGCGCGTTTTCAATGTATCTTCAAACGACCGCAAAAAATTCAATCTAACAGGCATAAAATACCGCAAAGAAGACCGTTGGGGAAACTATGTAAAAGGTATAATACTTGAACTTCAACATTATATAGACATTCCTGGCGTAAATATTTCACTTGGTGGCTCCTTGTTACAATGTGATGGAAAAGTCTTGTCTGCTGCTGTGGGAATTGGTGTTGGTATGGCATTGTATAACCTTACCGGTAAAGAAATTAAGACCAATATTCTTGCATTATGTTGCCAACAGTCAAGCCTTAAGTTTTGCAAAGAACTATTTAATCTACATTTGATACTCACAATGCTGCATTCAAAAGAAGGCGCTTACATGCTTTTTGATATGCGCACATTTACATACAAGTATCTAAATGACCCATTTAAGAATTCCCCTTTCTCTTTAGTGTTAGTGAATGGAAACATTCCACCTCTTGCAATGCGAGAGGAACTGTATAACAGGCATAACTTAGCAAAGGAGACTATGGAAAACCTCTCTCATATGTACCCAAATGTCAATTTTAGAGAATTTCCAATAGAAGACCTCTTAGATAGATTGTTGCCGGTTGAAGAAGAAACACGAACAGTAGGATGCTATGTTTTTGAAGAAAGTGAAACAGCGCACTCTTTAGATAAATTCTTTACACAAAAAGATTTTACTCAAATAGGAAAAGCTTTCTCAAAAATAGGAGTAGGGCTTAGAGATAAGCTTGAACTCACATGCCCAGAACTAGATTGGCTGTCAAAACGTTCACTTGAGACTCTTGGTTGTATTGGAAGTACTCTAGTATATAACGGTGGCGGTGGTTATATAGCCATGATTATGAAAAATGCTTCTTTAGAGCAGTACGTTTCAAAACTTGATGAATATGAGCGCATTTTTGGTTTTACAGCTAAAGCTTTTGCATATACGCCACTAGATTGTGCAAGTTTAGGTGGCAGCCTTACAGCTGCACACGCTTAAGTGGTAATCTTTATACCTGTATCAATTGATACTGTTTCCTTATTTGTGTTAGAGACTTCTTACTGTCTTGACGAATATCCTTGCAAAGGC
>CAVDPO010000165.1:1928-5558 GCA_963610855.1 Segatella copri | reverse complement strand
GTGTATATACATCTAAGCGGTGTTTTATGGCCTCTTCTTTGTCATCTTCACGCTGAATAAGATCCTCACCTGTTTCATCATCTTTGCCTGCAACTTTTGGAGGATTGAATACGATATGATAGATTTTACCCGTTGATGGGCACATTCTACGACCAGAAAGGCGTTCAACAACTTCATCTTCTGATATTTGAAAATCAACTACAGCATCCAAATCTGTCATTTGTGCAAGGGCATCGGCCTGTGGAATAGTGCGTGGAAAGCCATCAAGAATAAAACCATTTGCACAATCGGGTTCCGCTAATCTGTTACGTACCATTTCAATTGTTATGCTGTCTGGAACAAGGCCTCCAGAGGCAAGAATTTCTTTGACTTTAAGACCAAGTTCTGTTTCATTTTTGATATTACTGCGAAATAAATCGCCTGTAGAAATGTGAGCAATTTTGTAGTAATCCTTGGCTTTTGCTGCTACGGTTCCCTTCCCCGCTCCTGGAGGGCCTAAAAAAACCATTTTCATTGAAACCTCCTAACACTACAGATAGAGCAACCCGTAGATATTACAATACTAGCAAAAAAAGCGTGTTGTGTAAATTAAAGCACTGCTATATTATAACCAAAACAACGCACGGAGGATGCATAATGGATGTTAGAGACGGTAGAAAAGTTGTGCTTCATGCAACTGATCTTGATGGATTTCTTAAAGATGATGATAAAGCCAAAATAGAGCATGTAAGAAGGCTTTATGATAAATCGCTTGAAGCTTGTTCTTTGATTGAAACATCAACTTGCAAACACGATAAAGAAAAAGCAGAAGAATCTTTGGTAAAATCTTCAGCAGAAATTGGAGCTTTTCTTGAAGACGTCGTTGCTAAAGAACCTTCAATTCATGTTTATTGTTTTGAATCTCCACAGGAACAACATGGAGCAGCAAGTAGACTTGTTGCCAAATTAAGGGATCCTAATACAGATCACGAAGAGTTCTTATATTACATTCAAAGAGCATACGAGCTTCTTTTTGCACATGTATTTGCAGACAGCGCATTACCAAAGAAGAGATCTATTATTACAAAAACACCTGTTGTTAATCCTTGTAGAAACTATGCTGTACATAGAATTCCAGATGCTGACAGCCTTACAAATAATGCTGTCATGTGCGTTATGCTAAGAGGAGCACTTCTCCCTAGTATGATTATTAGCAAAGAAATTCAAGACTATTCTTCAAATGACTTTGTCACTCCTTTTGCATTATTTAAGATTAAAAGAGATGATACTAAAAAAGAAAAAAATATGGACTACATTCTTGATTTGGATAAATCGTTCTTTGATTTATCTCAGTTAGATGGTAAAGACCTTATTTTTGCTGACCCAATGAATGCAACAGGTGGCTCGCTTGTTACAATTGTTAAGTATTTGCAAGAAAATGGTGTTAAACCAAAGAGTGTTAAGTTTATCAATGTAATATCGGCACTAAAAGGGTCTCTTAGAATTGTTAGAGCAATTGAAGGTTGTGAAGTTTACACTCTTTGGATGGATCCAATTCTTAACGATGCAGCTTACATTTTGCCAGGTCTTGGAGATGCAGGAGACCGCCTTAATGGAGTTGATTTACCAGGCAATCCCAGAAACATGATTCAGCTTATTGCTGATTACGGTGCAACCATAACCAATCTTTATAGATCTCAGGTAAAGAAAATTGAAGAAACTGTCCTTGGATAAGTTTTTAATTCTTTCTCTTATTCTTACCGCTTTAGTTACTACTTTAGTATTCCTTTGCGGGTGCACAACAACAGTTGCAAGTTCAAATGAAGATGAACAAATTATTAAAACAGCAATTGAACTTGCAACTGAATACTGTAACAGAAAACAATTTGAAAAAGCTCTAGACGTTTATAATAAAGCTTTGCAAGAAGTTAACGATTATAGGCTAATCTTCAATAAAGCTTTAGTTTTATCCTATATGGGACAAATTGAAGAGGCTATCTTGTTATGTGAAAGTGGATATAATGAGTACCCATATATTCTTTCTTTCAAAAAAGCACAAGCGCAATATTATGTTAAACTTGGTGCTTTAGACCAAGCGTGTAACGTTTATTTAGAAATTCTTGAACTAAATCCTTACGATACAGAAACTCGCAAAGCACTTATAGAAATTTACACTCAAAATAATGACAACGAAAAAGCCTTCGAGCAATCGCAAATTCTTTGGGACCAAGGATATAAAGATTTAGAAATAATTACGATTTTTTTGCAAAAACCTCTTACAGAGCTATAATGCCAAAAACAGCGCCAAGACCAATCCAAACTACAGGATGAATGTTCTTGTATTTTTGCATAGCAGCAAAAAGGACTAAACACGCAATGCAAGGAACCCAAAGCAAACCATTTTCATTTGCAAGTGTAAGACGTGCAACTTCATAAAGAGCATAAGTAATAAGTCCAATAACAGCGGGCCTTAAGTATGTAAATGTAGTTTTTACAATAGGTTTCTCATTAAATTTTGAAAGAAGTCTAGCAATAATTAAGATAATTATTACAGAAGGTGCAATAAGGCCTAATGTGGCAATAAGACCTCCCAAAATTCCAGATACTTCATACCCTACATACGTTGCCATATTTACACCAATAGGACCTGGAGTAGATTCTGAGACAGCAATCATGTTTGCAAGTTCACTCGTAGTAAACCAAAGCGTTCTAGAACTCATATCAACAAGGAAAGGAATCGTTGCCATTCCGCCACCTATGGCAAAAAGACCAACCTTAAAAAATTCCCAAAAAAGTTTAAGGTAAATCATCATTCTTCCTCCACCTTTGAAGCATCTTTGCCTTTTTCTTCTTCGTTTGAAGATGTTTTATCTTTTGGTGAAAAAGCAAACACAATAAGGCCAAGCGCAATTGCACTTACAACAACAAGAATTGGAGATACTCCCAAAAAAACTTGCACAACTAAAGAAATAATAGCAATTATTGCTGTTGGGATATTTGTTACAGCTTTCTTTGCAAGTCTTATAACAGCAGAAAGCATTAATGCACAAACAGCTACACGTATCCCAGCAAACGCTTTTGAAACATATGTGTTATCTTGAAACGCTTTCAAGACCGATGCCATAGCTGTAATGATTACAAATGAAGGAAATACAACACCAAGAGTAGCAATAATGCCTCCAATTGTTCCTCTTGTTTTGTATCCTATAAAAGTTGCTGTGTTTACAGCAATAACACCAGGAGTACACTGCCCTATTGCAAAATAGTCCAGCATCTCGTCTTCAGTTGCCCAAGAATGTTTTTCAATACATTCTTTTTCTAGCATGGGCAACATGGCAACACCACCACCAAATGTAAGAACTCCAATTCTAGCAAAAGCACTAAAGAGCTCCCACAATGATGGGCGAGTCTGTTCTGTTTCTTTCATTTTATTAACTTCTCCATTTCTTTACGAACAAGAGTATCACACATTTCATTGTATTTAATTCCAGAATGGCCTTTAACCCATATCCATGTTATTTGGAACTGACTTTGTAAAGCATCAAGTTCAACCCACAGGTCTTTATTTTTAACAGGATCTTTTGATGAAGTTCTCCACCCATTTTTTTTCCAATTAAAAATCCAACTTGTAATACCATTTTTCACATATTG
>CAVDPO010000165.1:663-1918 GCA_963610855.1 Segatella copri | reverse complement strand
CTTTAACACCAATGGTCTTGCAAGTTTCTAAAGCTTTAATTACAGCTGTGAGTTCCATTTTGTTATTAGTTGTTTGCGTTTCACCTCCACTTGAATATGAAAGTAAAGTTTCATTTTCTAAAACGACAAACGCCCAACCCCCTGGACCTGGATTTCCAGAGCAACCGCCATCGGTAAAAATTTGTATTTTGTTAATGGTTTTTTCCATGCTTGGAATAATATCCAATAGCTCAATATCTAGCAAGGCATCATTATCCTTTATCATGTCCAATAGCCTTTAGCATCTTGTTGTACCCAGTTCCTTCTACACAATCTTCAGAAATACCAACAAAAGATAAGATGTCTCTTAAAGCACGATCTTCTTCTTTAACATCTAAATTGTCTTCTTTATTGGAACAAATTTCCATTTCAAGGAACCATCCAAGATATTTAACATTCAATAGCTCCGCATGAATATGAAAACCATTATGTTCAATATTGTAGTGCCACCCTTTTTTCCATTTTAGCCTACAAACTTGAAATCCAATTCCACTTAAAAAAGTTAGAATACTATCCCACTGGTTATAAGGAGTTTCAAACTCAAGTTCTTCATTATTCTCTGTTCCTCTTGAGTTTTTTTCTTTATGTGGTTTAGCTGTAAAAAGAACCCTAGGTTTTCCAGAATCTAGTTCTTTTCTAGTTCTAAACATAGGGTCTCCATCTTCTGTTAAAGCCCAATACACATCAAATTTAGAAATCTCTCCAAGAGTTTCACAAAAGGTAAGGTTACACAATTTTGCCTTTACATCTTCAAGTATGTCATCATTAACGTGAGCTTTAATCTCTGTTTCAATCGACATCTAAATCTTCTCCTTTGATGGTTCACGAAGTTTTATAAAAATCTCTTTTATTTCAAATTATTCTTTCCTTGGAAATCTTAATCAAAGTCAATATAGACTGGAGCATGATCAGAGCCTAAAATTTGGTAATCAATTCCTGCTTTTTTTACTCTGTCTTTCGTGGCTGTTGATACAAGCCAATAGTCAATTCTCCATCCAGTGTTTCTCTCTCGAGAATGAAACCTGTATGACCACCAGCTATATGCATCTTTTAAGTTTGGATAAAACATTCTAAAAGTATCTGTGAAACCGCTTTGTAAAAGTTTATCAAAACTCTCTCTTTCTTCTATTGTAAAACCTGCATTTCGTAAATTTGTTTTTGGATTTTTTATATCAATTTCTTTGTGAGCGACATTCATATCGCCACAAATAAGAAC
>CAVDPO010000165.1:0-653 GCA_963610855.1 Segatella copri | reverse complement strand
GTTTTGTTATTTGCAAGTTCCACCACGTAGTTTCTAAACTTTTCGTCCCATTCAAGTCTAAAAGGCAGTCGCGCTAATTCTTCTTGTGAATTTGGGGTATAAACATTGACAACAAAATAGTCTTCAAATTCCAAAGTGCAAATTCTACCTTCCTCATCATTGCCAAATGTAACATTCAAAGGGCTCTTTTTTGAAAAGACAGCTGTACCAGAATATCCTTTCTTGACAGCATAATTATAATAACAGTTATATCCTTGAGGTTCAAAATCAAGTTGGCCTTGAGAAAGTTTAATTTCTTGTAAACAGAAAACATCGGCATTGATATTTGTAAAATAATCCAAAAAGCCTTTCGATAGTACTGATCTAAGCCCGTTTACATTCCATGAAACTAAGCGCATTGTGTTTTCCCTCCAAAATACAAGTTTCACAATAACACAATTTACAAGCTTTTTACACTAAAAATGGTATAGTTAATCATAACTAAAAGATAGTAAACTTGACCCTTTTATCATTACAATGCTATAAATTAGGAAGAAAAAGCCAATTTGTGCGCTAATTTTTATAAGGTGGCGGAAATGAGACAAAAAAAACTTAAGGGTGAAACTAGAGATGCTTATTTAGTAACAAACTTAGATCCTATGCATCTTTTTATG
>CAVDPO010000164.1:0-11977 GCA_963610855.1 Segatella copri | reverse complement strand
TCAGTTGAAGAAGGCTTAATATTATTAGCCCATAATAGATTTTTTATCATTTTGTTAGCGGCGGTTTTTGCATCTGTATCCGCTGACTCCTCACTATTGTATTTGGCTAAGTCATACTCACCTGCAACTGATTGGTTACTTAGTGTAGAATATTTGTAAAACACGATATTGAATGTTTCAAAGAAATCAATTGTCGCCTGTTCTCTTTTTTCTGCCTCTTCAAGAGCCTTTTGATTACAGCTGACAAATGTGATAAGCATAAGTACTGCTAAAAACGCAATTAAAACTTTCTTCATGTTTTACCCCTTTGTAAATTCAACACGTGTAAATTCAACGCCTTGTAAATTCAACGTAAATTTTTCAAGTACTTTGAGTTTAAGGGGCACAATGGCTATATACAGTTGTCAAAACAACATTTCAAAAGAGAATAGATTTAGAAGCTGTATCAATAACACTCAAAATAGATAGCAAAGTCGCCTTTTATGCTTATGCCTGCGCCTATTAAAAAGTCGCAAATTGGAGTCTTAACGCCATACCCTACTCCAAAACCCATGTTGAATGTGCGTAGTTCAGAAAACGGGGCTGTCAAGCTATTTTTAGGAGTAATGCCAGTATTGTTACTAACATTTGCAATAGAAAAAGCTGTGTCTGAACTTCTCCAACCGGCTCTAACTTCACACACTAAAAATGAAGGTAAAAATCCGCCTAAACCCCATTGCAATGAGGTTCCAAGAAGAATTGCATCTCGTACATACAAAGAATTAGAGCCTCCCAAAAGAGCGTTCCAACCCCCAAAACAAACATAAGAGTCCATAAATTCCACAGGCTCTCTACTTGTAAATGCCAGTGCATTCAAAGAAAGTGACAAAGAGCCCGTCAGGGAAATATTTTGCTCATACGAAACTCCTAGCAAGTAGGTAAAGGTGTCTCTGTAATAACCAAAACGTCCATTGGCATCCACTCTAAGGCCTGTTGTAGAGAACATACTATCCTCAAGATCTCCATACCATATCCCATTTGCATACAAAACGGGCATGATACTAAAAGATGTTGGAATACCAGTTATGGTTCTTCCTAATGCAGTAAAACGCAAAGATAGACCAAAGTTACTGTTAAATTGTTTAGCATCGGTATACTTTAGTGCAAATTTTAAGTCCGATGCAAAATCCATAGAGTTTTCAAGCTGTGGGTTTGCCCTGTTTGAGAGAGGTGTTAGAGCCCCAAAAGTAACTGAGAAATAGGGGTTAAAATAGAATTTGGCATCATCACGCGCGCTATCAAGTGGGTAGTAAAGAGAGGCACCTAGTTGGAGGTTGTCTCCAAGAGAGGCAAAAACCATCAAATCCCATTCTGTGTTGCGAACGTCTTTTTTGAAGAAATTTGATTCAATGGTTGGTAAGTATTGGAGAAGTACAGGAGATGAGCCGTCAAATACTGTTGAGATTTCAGAGACAGAAGAAACTCCCAAATTAAGACGACTTTTTGAAAGTGCATCATCATTAGTACTTTGAACTTTGTATGAGGTTCGCACTGCTACATGCCCACTAGTTTTTGAATTTGTTGTATTTTCTTCTTGGTTTGAGCTGTAAGATATATCATTATCTTCAACGTCACTTACACCATTAGCCACACCGCTTATACCACTAGCAACGTCACTTACACCATTAGCAACATCATTTGAGAAACCAACAGTTTCATTGTTAGTGAAATACAGCCCAACACGGTGTGGATCTTTAGGCTCTAAATCTTCTTCTTTGAACATAGAAGTTATTTCGTCTAAATCACTAGAATGAGCTTCTACTTCATCCCATCCTCGTTGAATTACAAGCTGTGGATTTCCAAAAGATAGAACACCAATATCTGAGACTTCTGGCACTAACACGACATTTGCATACTTATACTGATTTTTAATTGTGTTTATAACAATAATTCTAAATGCAGCGTTAGCAGCACCTGTCATACTATGCATATCATTGGAATCTATTTTTTCAGAGCCATTCATGTCCATTCCAATGACTATGTCATAGCCAAGTTCTCTGGCATATTTGATTGGCATATTATCAACAAGCCCGCCATCCATAAGGTACAAGCCTTCCACTTCATAAGCATCAAAAACAAGCGGAATACTCATACTGCTACGCATAGCATCAATAAGAGAACCTCCTTCAAACAAGACCAAGTCTCCAGATATAACATCTGTGGCTATGGCTCTATAAGGAATTGGAAGTTCATCAAAACTTATGTCTTGTGGCACTTTTGCAAGTATTTCTTCAAAAAATGACAATATTTTTCTATCGCTAATAATACCTGAAGACTCTCCAAGGCCTGAATCTCCAACAGCAAGAGAAAGAATGTTGTATCTTGTATGTGCAAAAGGCTCAATTAGAGGTTTCGTACCACTATCTAAAATGTCTGTAAAAAGATTAGTAAGGTCGTTTTCTGTTACCAGTCTTTCTATATCTCCTGAACTATAACCTGCGCAATACAAACCCGCAATAAGGCTTCCCATACTGGTCCCCATGACCATATCAATTGGAATACCTCTTTTTTCTAACTCTTCAAGCAATGCTATATGGGCAAGACCTTTAGCTCCCCCACCAGAAAGAACAACAGCAACAGAAGGACGTCCAAGATTTTTAGGTGCTGTAGTTGAAAATGGTTCTTGACCTGTAGCTGTAATAGAAATTGCATGCACCCCGTTTATTTTTGTACTAGAAGTCGTTGTTACAGTAGCAAAAATATTAAAACAAACAACTAGAACACTAAAAACAATTACAGTTTTTCTCACTTACGCCTCCCCTTTTTATGTTTAAGCAAGTTATATTTAAGCGAAGTTTTTGCAAAACTTACAGTATGCCACGCAAAATATACATGTCATTTTGCACAATTTAGATTTTACAATTCAAGCAATAGAACAGGAATATTAAGTAAATCTTTCAATAAATCAAGAAAACTGTCAAAGTCTACAGGATATAAACTGTGGCCATATATAGTCATAGATGTTTTGGGATCCCCTTTTTTGCAACCAAAAAGAAAGTCCCCCGCCACAAAATCTTCTACTTCTTTTGCTTCTTTTGTTTCTTCTACGCACAAACTCCACTTTGTCTCAACGTCAGGGAAAGGGTTATTTGTTGCATCGTAAAAAGAATTCCACTCTTGTATTCCTATATTTTCAAACCTTTCAAGCCATTTATCACTGTCACCTAAAAACGAAATCCACGAGTCAGACGCACAAACAAAATCCACATTAGAAAGGCCGATAACCTTGTACTCTATTTTATGTGTTTGATATTCCAAGCGGGCTACTTTGTCTGAGCATTCTGCAAAGCTCTGGGAAACTCTTACTTCTACACAAAGTTTTTGAAAATCATTTTCAAATGAAAATTCAAGGTTTGCAAGCATTATAAACCTCAATTACCCTCTTCTTGAATATGCACGTGCAAGACCTCCCTCAGAGGTTTCTCTATATCTTTGGTTCATATCAAGTCCAGTATAGTACATACTCTTGATCACCATATCATAGCTTATATTTCTTGTTCCAGTAAGAAAGTATGCCAAATTTGCAGAATTGATAGCTCTAAGAGCTGCAACAGCATTTCTTTCAATACAAGGAATTTGAACAAGCCCACATATTGGGTCGCAAGTAAGTCCCAAATGATGTTCCAAAGCTACTTCTGCTGCATATTCAATTTGCATAATGTTGTAGCCAAACATTTGTCCTGCGGCGGCTGCTGCCATAGAACACGCAACGCCTACCTCTGCTTGACAGCCACATTCTGCACCTGAAACCGATGCATTTTGTTTTGCCAATTCTCCAAAAAGTCCAGCAACAGCAAGAGCATGAAGAACATCCAAGTCTGAAAGCTGACGTTTTTCTTTAAGATAATAAAGCACAGCTGGAAGTACTCCACAAGCACCACAAGTGGGAGCTGTAACTATTGTACCGTTATCAGCATTTTGTTCACTTACAGCATAAGCGTATGAACATACCATTTGACATTCAACAAGTTCTGCATGCTTATTAACAACAATGTGGTCATAAAGATGTTTTGCTTTTCTTTGAACATGCAAACACCCCGGAAGAGTTCCCGTTTTAGAAAGGCCTTCTTTTATTGCTTCTTGCATAACAGTCCATACACGTGCAAGATAATCCCATATTTCTTTGCCTTCATTGAGTTCTATGTAGTCTACTAAATCTACGTATCTATATTCACAAAATTGTTTTATCTCTGCAAAAGAGTTTTCCATGTAAATATCTTCACCTAAAAGGTCTTTTGATGGGCGCCCATCTATTACAATGTCACCACCACCTATACTTTCAACACGGATTTTTGCAATTTCTTTGTCACCATCAAGTGCAATTAAATCAAGAGTATTTGGATGCTTAAGAACTGTAGAATTATCAAGTTCAAGAGATATTTCACATTCTTTAGGAGCAAAAGACTCCTTGATAGCTCTGTCTGTACCATGACCCATTCCAGTTTTAGCAAGAGAACCATAAAGAATAGCCTTGAAACTTGTAGCATTAGGATTTTCATCTCTAAAAAGCTCAGCAGCTCTTGCAGGTCCCATTGTATGCGAACTAGAAGGTCCTTTCCCTATTTTGTAAATATCTTTTATAGATCTCATCTTTAAGCCTCCACTGTGGCATTCAAAAATCCTTGCGATAAGATATTGCATTGTAAGTCAAAGGGTCAACACTAATTGCCATATCTTAGTATAATCAATATTATATGGCTTTGAGCTTTTTTAGGAAACTCAAAGGCTTTTGAAAAACCTAGAAATGTTAATTTTGTGTGAACTTGAGGTGCATAATGTTCCAAACAGTGAGCAAGAAAAACGAAATAAATCAATCGAATCTTCTAGAAGGACCTCTTATTGGAAAAGTTTTTGCTTTTGTAATTCCTCTAATGATTACAAATTTGCTCCAAACTTTTTATTCGGCAGCAGACATGATTGTTGTTGCAATGTCCAATGTAAGTGGTGCAATTGGTGCAATTGGAACGACAAGTGCTCTTATTGCTTTAATTGTAAACGTTTTTTCAGGCTTTGCTGTTGGCTCTAGCGTAGTAGTTGCACGTTACATTGGAGAAGGCAACGAAGAAAAAACGCAAGCTGCTGTACATACAGCTCTTATAACGGGCCTTGTATCTGGGCTTTTTTGTATGGTTCTTGGGGTTTTCGTAAGTAGACCAATTTTGAAATTATTGGGAGACCAAGGGCACATTTTGGATTTAGCAACCCTTTATACTAAAATTTACTTTATTGGCTGTCCTTTCTTAGCTTTAACAAACTTCTTAATTTCAATATTTCGCGCTAAAGGCGACACAAAAACTCCTTTGTTCGTGCTGTCTGCAACTGGGATTCTAAATGTTGGTCTTAACTTATTATTTGTCTTAGTTTTTAATATGTCAGTCGATGGTGTTGCTATAGCTACGTCAATTTCAAACTTTGCATCTGCTATTATTCTTTTAATTCTTTTAAGTCGCGATAAAAGTTGGTGCAAATTTAGTTTTAACAAACTACATGTTGATAAGAACACTCTCAAAGACATTATCTACAACGGGTTCCCTGCAGCTGTGCAAGGCGCCTTGTTCTCGCTTTCCAATATGATTATACAGAGCAGTATTATCGGCCTAAATAATACAATGTGCCCAGGCGGGTCAGATATCATAGACGGCAATGCGGCGGGAGCTAGTATAGAAAGTTTTGCCTATACGGCTACGAATTCAGTTTGTCAGGCATCAATTACATTTACAAGTCAGCATTACGGTGCAAAAAAATTCAAGCGTATTGGTAAAGTTATGGCATCTTGCTACCTTGTTACGTTCATTATTGCAGAGGCTGTGTCGCTTTTCATTTTAGCGTTTCGTATTCCAATTATTCATTGTTATGTTAGCACTCCAAATGCGGTCCTCACAGCTGAAACGCGTTTATATAATATGATGATTCCTTATTGTACTTTGGCTTTCATGGAAGTGGGTTCTGGCACGCTAAGAGGCTTGAATAAATCTATGCTCTCTACAATAGTGTCTTTGGTAGGCTCTTGTGTTCTTAGAATTGTGTGGATTGCAACTGTTTTCAAGGCTCATCCTACTCTTGAGATAATTTATCTTTCTTATCCAATTTCTTGGACTGTAACAGCGCTATGCCATCTCATTCTTTCACTTAAAACACGTAAACATTACATCATAGAGGCACAACGTGCAGGAATCGAAATTGAATGAAGTTCAAAACGTGAATAAGTACTAGAGTTTGGTAAATCCGTGTTTCATCTTGTTCTCGTTATTTCTTGCTTAGATTACTTCTCGAAAGCTTTAGTTTCTTTCTTTTGACCAGCTACAACATCTAAGTGAGGCATACAAACCCCTGTTATCACAGGCATAAGAGAGCGCTTATTCTTTGCACTTATAAGTGCAGCAATAACAAAAGCTAATGCCATAAAGCCCAATCCAACTAGCGCTTTTTGCACTTCTAAAAGAGGTGTTGCAAGAAAGTGGTTAAGATAAGAGCCTACAAAATAACCTACTGGGAACAAAGCAAGTGGCAATGCAAAAACTAGGACTGTACTTAAAATTGTCTTACTTGGAGGGAGAAACAAGTTTACTTTATCGCCCTCTTTGAGAGCTATTTTATTATCATTTCGTGCAAGAAATTCTGTAAATGTTTTATTATTGCAAAACATTTGAGCATGGCACCCTGTACATGATGAGCTATCGCAACCAACGAGTACAGTGTTATTGGCCTTTATTGTTTTTACGAATGCTTGCGTTGTCATGTTTCGTTATCCTTTGCAGGTGGCATGACGACATCCACATCTAGGCACACAGGTTCTACTTCCAAAGCAAGACCTGTTTTGTCGTCTAATGTGCATACCATGCCTTGCATTTGTGGTTTACACCAAGATTCTCTTGAACGTATTGTTATTTGCGTTCTTATTCGGTTAATTTCGTAGTTTGGGTCAAACCCACCAACGCTCATAGATGCACCGCAACGGCCAAGATCTGTTATATATGCGGTTCCTTTTGGAAGTATTTGACAGTCTGCTGTAAGGACTTTGCAATGAGTTCCAACGACAGCACTTGCAATGCCATCCAAAAGAAATCCCATTGTAGATTTTTCAGCTGTTGCTTATGAATGAAACACATACAAAATAAACGGCGTCTCTTCTTTTGCTTTTTCAACAAGCGCTTGTGCATTCAAAAATGGATTGTTCAAGTGTGGTGTGTTAAAATTACACATTCCTAAAGTGTTTATAATGCAAACTTTTTTGTCACCAACATTTATATAACGCACGCCACGACCGGGGACAGTCTCTGGATAATTAGACGGCCTTAGTATTCTATCTTTTTTTGCAATACCATCAATCATGTCTATCTTAAAAAACGCTTTTTCTCCAAGTGTTATGACATCTATTCCCATATGTTGAAGAGTTAAAGCATTTTGAAAACCCAATCCAAAACCACTGGTAGCACCCTCCCCATTTGCAACAACGAGGTCTATTGAATGGTCTTTTTTATAACTTTTTAAGCCATTTTTTATAACGCCAATGCCACATCTACCAACGATTTCACCCAAAAACAAAACTTTCATGCTTTCAATGGTACTTTTCTTTCTTCTACTTTGCAACAGCCCTATTCTGGTGTTATTATTGCCCTATGAAATTTAAGAAACTGGCATGCTTATTGCTTGTACATCTTCTTTTAATTACTCTTTTTTCTTGTTCTAGCAAAGAAAATGCTACAATCCCACTTGGAGAACAAGAACTTCCTGACATGGTTTTAGAACAAGCCCAATACACTTTAGGGATGTCTGGAGAAGATGCTTTAATTATGAATGCAAAAACTATGACAGTGTATAAAAGTGAAAAAGGAACTATTTTGGAAGATGTACATTTTAGGCAAGACAGTGAAGACGGTCTTGAGGGCTCATGCGATATTGCTACATTAGATGAAGCAGGAGAAAAAGCAACGCTCAGTGGCAATGTTACCATTTATAGGCAAAGCGATAATCTCACTATAAATGCATCTTCTATAGAATGGGATAATAAAGAAAAAAGTCTAAAATCCACTGGAGAAGTAGCTGTTTCTTATGAAGATGGAACGCAAATTGTTGCAGAAGGCTTTAGTGCACTATTAGATAAAAACGATTTTGAATTTGGCAAAATTTTGGAGGGAGTTATTAAATGAAGAAAATCTTTTATTCAACTAAATGCCCTCTTAGGACTGTTTTTTTTAAGGTTTCGCATTTTATTCTTGCCATCTTTTGGGGCTTGGCGTTTATTTTTTCATTTGGGTTTTTATTGGTGTTTTCCTCAACGCCCATTTATGCAGCAGATTTAGAAGAAGTTGAAACCGCGGGGGCAACTTTAGGTGCAACTTCAGAAGAGGAAGAAACGGAGACGACAGCTAAGCAATCTTCATCAGATATAAAGTTTTCTGGCGGTTATACAAAAGTGAACATGCAAGAAGATAACCGCACTGTAAGTCTTTCTGATGGAGCAAATGTTTCAGCCAATGATATTTCAATAAATGCTCAAACAATTGAGCTTTATGGTAAAAACTTTCGCTATGTTAATTGCTCTGGAAAAGTTAATGTTGTAGATAATTCTAGAGATATTACTCTTCAATGCCCTTCTTTGTTCTATGATAGAGAAACTGGGGAAATTATCTCAGATGGATGGATTGAAATCCAAGATGAGCAAAATGATGCAACACTTTCTGGCGCTAGGTTTGAATATGATACGCAAAGTACACTTATAAGAATTCAAATGATGGCACGTGTTGTAAAAAATACTGACAACGGCCCAATGATTTGCAGAGCAGACACTATAGAATTTGACAATTCTAAGCAACTTGTAACTCTAAAAGGCAGTGCGCGTATAAATTGGAATGGAAGTGTCTATAATGCATCTATTATAACAGTTGATTTAACTAGTTACGAAATTACAATGGAAGGCTCTATTTCAGGAGAGGTAAATGGATAGTACTTTGAAAGTTTCACATCTCAAAAAAACTTATGGAAAAAGAGATGTTGTAAAAGATATCTCTTTTGAAATGAAAGGCGGTCAAATTATTGGGCTATTGGGTCCCAACGGCGCCGGGAAAACTACAACGTTTTACATGATTGTAGGTTTTATCACTAACAATGGCGGCACAATAGAGCTCAATGATGTAGACATTTCAAATCTTCCAATGTACAAGAGAGCCCGCCTTGGAATATCTTACCTGCCTCAAGAGCCGTCAATTTTTAGAAAACTAAGCGTAGAAGACAATATACGACTTGTAGTAGAGGCCCGTGTCAATGGCGATAATAAAAGAAAAGAAACTGTCGTCAATGGTCTTCTTAAGGCTTTTGGCCTTACTCATCTTGCAAAACAAAAAGGTTATACTTTGTCTGGAGGAGAGCGACGAAGAACAGAGATTGCTCGTTGTTTAGCCACAAGTCCACGTTTTCTCTTACTTGACGAGCCTTTTGCGGGAATAGATCCAAAAGCTGTTTATGAAATAAAACAAATTGTTCGCTCGCTTGCAAAACTTGGAATTGGAATTCTCTTAACAGACCACAATGTACGTGATGCGCTTTCAATTACTACATGCTCGCACATAATAAGTGATGGCTCAATTTTGGTGTCTGGCGGTAAAAATGAGCTTTTGGCAAATGAAATTGCACGCGATATTTATTTTGGAGAAGCATTTGAATAAAAGTTTTGCCAAAACTTCGAAAATAAAAGGATATGGAAGATGGCTGATTTTACAATTGGACTTACGCAGTCATTAAAACAAGAACAAACTCTCTCTCCTCAAATGCTACAATCTTTGGCGCTACTTCCTCTTCCAATTTTAGAACTTAAAGCACACATCCAAAAGGAAATAGAAACTAACCCTGCACTAGAAATCCCAGACAAAGAATTTTCTTCTTCCAATAATACCAATATTGAAAAGACATCCAGCCACGATGGCACTAACGAATTTTCTAGAAATTATGATGACCGCTTAGATGATGCAGACTCCTCTTACTACGAAAATCTTTCTAATGATTTAGTAAATGAGTTTTCTGGGAAAAATTTTGATGGTGGTTTTGACAGTAATTATGATAACTATGGCAATTATGACAAAACCTACACAGCTTTAGATGCAAGCGATACTGACCGCTTTAATATGATGCTTGAAAACACCTCTTCGCAAGGAAAAACTCTTCAAGAGCACCTGTTAGAGCAACTTGGAGAAGTTAGCGTCTCTTGTGAAGTTGAAAAAGCAGCAAAAATGCTAATTAGCAATCTTGATGCAAACGGGTTTTTCCTTTTACAACCCAATGAACTTTTTGAAGATTCTTCTTTTGATGAAAAAACAATCCAAGAAGCTATAAACATTGTTCAAAACTTTGACCCAGATGGAATATGTGTAAAAGATTTTAGACAATCGTTGATACTACAAGCAAAACTGTCTGGAATGGCTCAAAGTGATTTAGAAATCTTTGCAAAACTTGTTACAAACGAACTTGAAAAAATCAAAACAGGAAAGACCAAAGAAGTTGCTTTTGATTTGGGCATTTCAGAACAAGACTTAGAAACATTTATTTCTATACTCAAACGCTTTACACCATACCCTGGTCGCAACTACGGTACAGATGGCGAAAACTATATTGAGCCCGATTTTGCCATTCATAGCAAAGACGGAGTTCTTACTCTAGATATAAATCGTGCAGGAATTCCAAAACTTGAAGTATCTCCTCAGTTTTGTGCCTTATCCAAAGACTTGGTAGGACCAAATTCCAAAGAAGCTACAAAGTACATAAACGGCTGTGTAAAACAAGCAAACCAACTCATAGACCAAGTAAATTTGCGTTTCAAAACACTCTACAATGCAGCAGTTGCAATAATGGATATTCAAAAAGAATTCTTTTTATACGGACCCAAGTTCCTTAAAACAATGACTCTTAAAGATGTTGCAGAGCGCATTGGCGTACATGAGACAACAATGAGTCGTCTTGCTCAGTCAAAATGGGTAGACACTGACTGGGGCTTATTTCAACTAAAATATTTATTCACCCAAGGTGTACGCTCCAACACTTCTAGTAATGAAACAGTTTCAAGAAACGTTGTCAAAGAAATGATTAAGGAAATCATAGAAGAAAAAGGTGCCCTTTCTGACCAAAAAATATCAAACCTCTTGCTTGAAAAAGGAATAAAATGCGCTAGGCGCACAGTAAGCAAATACCGCACAGAGTTAAATATAGATTCCTCATACGAAAGAAGTTAAAGCAAAAGTGAAAGTGAAAGGTTAAAGGGAAAGAACGAGTTGAAATGTGGTTCAGGAAAGATCTCTAATGGAAAGACCACTACAAGGTTGCAAACTCAAGCTGTTTTGCGTGACGCCCTTTGTGTTTTATGACATCTATAAGGCATTTTTCCATCATTGTTTGTTGTAATGCAGTACCACACTCTTTTATTTTTATGTCATATTCAGCAAGTGTTACAAGAATACGCTCCATATCTTTCAAAGAGTACGATTTACAAGCATCTCTATAAACTTCTTTATCTTTGAACCTTGAAATGGGCCTATCACTTTCAAAATACTTAGTAGAAAAAGCGCGACCGTCTTCACGTGTAGAAGTGCTCATTCCTAGTCCTTTTTGGGCATTAACTTGAACAGAAAGAGCTCTTCTAAAATATGTTGCAAGCCTTGAAGCACACATAGATGTTACAGAAGAAGCGTCTTTTGTACGTAAAAGTGTATGTAAGCAATCCAAAGCACTAGAAAGTTTACACCTAGCAACGTAGGAAAATAAAGAGAAATCCGTCTCTTCTCTCGTGTGAACAAGATAATCTTCTACATCATTGGCAGTTATTGTTGTCTTGCCCTCAATAGTGCTCATATAAATGACAAGTTGGGAACATACATTTTCAAAATCATGAATATTATTTTCTACTTTTTCAATAATTGAAGTACAAGCAGCAGAGTCGATTGAAAAAGAA
>CAVDPO010000163.1:0-7546 GCA_963610855.1 Segatella copri | reverse complement strand
CTGTGCGCACCTTGGGAACTTCATTGCAAGCGCATTGTAAGCCAAAGCACTAGAAACACACAAATAGCGCCTATTTCCCGCACAAAGGGCCTCCATATCACCTGAAAGCCACATCTTCTTTATATTATTTTTATTTAAATAGGCTAATGCCTTTGTATTATATACTTTTGGATAACTTTCAACATGACTTAAAACAGTCTCTTTGCATTCGCTAGGTTCTTCGCACCCAATGTGAAACGTTAATGCTCGTTGAACAAAAATCTTTTGATACAATGAAATAAGAAACTTTTGTAACTCACAAGCAAAACTGTTATCTTCATCAAGGTGTTTTTTAATTTCTTGCATGAATAACCAACAAGAAGTGCCAACTGTAATCTCACTTTCCATTGCACTAGAAGAAAAAGAACTTGAAGCATTAATAACTGCGTAAGAATTTGCGCTGTAAGTATAACCGCCTTCAAATTCAGTCAACAAATCAGTAAGAGCTGCTTTAATTCGCGACAAGTCAGAAAGATTGGCCTTTTGAAGAATATCACCAATCAAATTCAAAACAGCTTCCAAGTCTCCTTTCAAGGCTTTAGCTTTCACAATGACAAAGCTTACAGGATTGCCTTTAACATCCCTACCCGCTGTTGTATTTATAGAAAAACCACCAGTTAACAGTTTTATGAGAGTTCCTACTTGAGTATAAGAGTGATTTTGGGTCCCACACATGTTAAGAAACCTCACCAAAAGAGTGAGGAATCTTTTTTCTTCACAGTTCAAGTTCTTTGTATCAAAAGCCATTGAAATGTAAACAATGCCCCTCGTAAACACTGGCAAAGTATAAAGATGAGCTCCGCCCATGCTTCTAAAATGTTCTGTTTTATAATTTGGAACTCTTAAAGGAAGATCTTTTCTTGAAATACGTCCAATAGAAGCCAAAAGTTTAGGGTCATCTGGTGTTTCAATGAATTTTTCAAACTTCTCTTTATCTTCTAGCGTTGGAAGTTTGCCCTGTTTTTCAAGCATTTTAATTTTTGAATTTAGAGCATTCTTAAATTTTTTCTCATAGAGGGGGTCCGTTTCTACAGTCAAAAGACAGCGCCTAGGATTGTTTACAAGATTTTGAGTCATCCACGATTCAAGAAAGTTTCCACTTTCCATACGCTTTTTAAGAGTTTCAAGACGTTCTAAGTCCTGTACTCCGCTTTCTGGGTCTTTTCCCCTAAGCCATGTCCTTGCAGCTTTTAGACTTGTTGATATACCAAATGGAATTCCATCACCTGGGATTTCTTGTAGTTTGAACTCTTGTCTCTTTATTGCAGCTTCAACAGCATCTTTTGGAAGACCATCCCTAGCAAGTTTAGAAATTGTATCTATTAAGAACTTTTCAATTTCTTCTTCTTTGTTCTTTTTTGCTTTGCTAAAACCCACAGTAAAAGTAAGAACAGGGGAATCTGGGTCAGTGCCACTCATAGGGTTCAAATCTTCGCCAAGATTAGAGTCAATGATTGCTTTATACAAAGGAGCTCCAGGGTTTCCCAAAAGAACATCCACTAAAACCGATACCGTTAAGACTTCCAAAGGATCGCTTGAAGCTGTAGTAAGCCAAGTCAATACGACACTACGTGCATCTTTGACCGCACATGGAGCCTTAATTTTGAAAGGCACAAGATGTTTTTGCATGTAGTCTTGCGACTTAGAAATAAATTTACAGTTTTTTGTTTTACCTTCAAGATACAGTTTTTCAAGTTTATCTAAGTATTCTTTAGTCTCTAAAGACCCAAAAAGGAAAAGCCTACAATTAGAGGGACTGTACCATTTATGATACCTTTCTATGTATTCTTCATAACTAAGTGTCGCAATACACAAAGGATCTCCTCCAGAATCAAATTCATAAGGCGTTCCTCTAAAAAGATTTTTTGTAATATTTACTTGTACAGCAGAGTCCTCTGTGTTTCTTGCACCACACATCTCGTTGAACACAACACCATCAAAATGGCCATCAAATAATCGTATACCCTCTTGTTGAAAGGATTGGAGTCTCAAAAGAGGATCAAAAACAGCATTAGCATAAATGTCAAAAAGGTTATCAAAATCTTTCTTAAGTGGAGATGAAAGAGGAAACATTGTTTTGTCTCCAAAAGTAACAGCATTTAAGAAAGTATTAGGACTTGAAAGTAGTGCTTGGCTAAAAGGGTCTTTTACAGGAAAACGCTTAGAACCGCATAAAACAGTGTGCTCAATTACATGAGCTATACCTTTATCATCTTCAGATGGCGTTGCAAATATAAAATTACAAGTAAGTTCAGGATCCTGATTTTTTATATGGAAAACTTCCATTCCAGTCTCTTGGTGGACATAAAAAAGCCCTTCACCATTGTATTCTTTAAGAGGAGTACGCCGTATAAGATTAAACATATTGGGCCTTTAGAAGAGAATAAGTTATATTAGAGATTTTTTCGTATGCAGCACGTGTAGCTTCTTCAAGAGTCTCTCCAAATGCAGTTGCATAGATTACAGAACTAGAATAAATCAAAGAACCATTTTTTGTATTGTATAAAGAAGCTGTACCTTCAATATTTACAGCAAATCCACCAACTTGAGATGAAATGTAACTAATTTGGCCAAACCTACAAATTAGAATGCAGTCTTGAAGTCTTTGTCTTGGAGAACTTAGTACTTGAGACTGCCCGTTGCTTTGCTCTAGAGACATCTTTTGCGAGTTAATATTGTGTGTGTAATCATAAAAAATATCTTCTTCTTCACTAGAAGATGTGTAATAAGGAAGAACATTTGCACTATCTTGTTCAAAAAGATTACACATATAATCAGTTATATTTGAATTCCCAATTACGTAGCCTTTAGAATCAAATTCAACAACACAAACAGCAATAGAACCTAATCTATGCTCCATGTTATAGTCAAACTTAATTTCTTTTTGTTCTATAACTTCTCTAAGAGTTGAGACTGCTTGCTTGTCTGTTTTGCTGTCTAATTCTTGTAAAATAGTTTCAAAATCAAACTTAAATGAAACAAAGCCTTTTCGTACTAATGTGAAATTTTGACAATCAAATGCAAAACCTCCATTGGAATCAGTTGTATAAACGAAAGAAGAATCATACTCATCTCCTTTCATATCTGTGGCTTTATAAGATGCAAGAATACTAGCATTTTTTACTTTTGAAGATAAAAAACTTGTTTTTTTTGTTACATTTATATTGCACGTAGCCGTGGCATAATTAGCATTAGTAATTGAAATTTCTAAAGAGCTTAAGAGATCTAAAACATCATCAAGCAAAGTATAATAAGAATACTCATCTTTTACATAATCTTGCTCATAAGAAAGAATCATAGCTTGTAAATAACAAGAAATACCTTTAGTGAATACTTCATCCTTGACGTATTCATCTCCTTCAAGAACAAGATTGCTAATTTTCTTTACAATTTCATTTTTACGTAAAGTCTCTTCAGAACTTGCTTCATCTAGGAGATGTTCATCTGCAACGACATATATATAGAATTCAACACCTTTATCTCCTGTTCTATAATAAGAATCTTCAACTGTAAGACCGTATTCTTTTATAGTCCCAAGTACACTAAGTTCTCTATATGTTTCTTGACCAAGAGGCACTCCAATTCTATTTGATATTTGCTCTATGATATTAGAATAAGAAAGAAGCTCTGCTTGTCTTACACTTGAAGCTTCTCCAAGGCCCACAAATGAAATTTTATCTTTATCTAAACTTGGAAGTGGTGCATACAACCAAAAAGGAAGTCCGGTAATTGATGACTGAACAAATGCTTTTGCTCCTGCACAACTTGAAAGAGATACAAGAGAGAGAATTATTACAAGAGAGATACAAATGATATTTCTTGTTCTAATTAGCATTTTCTCATGTTTCACAAAAATACTCCAAAACCAACAAAAGAAGTGTAATACTTAAAAGTTAAACTCTTAAGCCAAGAAAGTCCAATCTCCCATTGGAAAGAACCTATATAATGTCTATAAGAAAACCCATAAGAACAAGCAAATTCAACATTTGGATAAACAAAAACTCCGGCCGTGCACCACCCATTGATACCGCCATCTTCCACTAGTGTAAAAGTCGTATCCCAAAGATTAGAAAAAAGAACACTTGTCTCAAGTCCTGCTGTAACAAATATCCTAGTCGTACTTGAAGAGCTACTTAAACCATTGCTTGTAGAACTGTTTGTAGAAGTTGAGTTAGAAGAGCCTAAAGAAACCAAAGGCTTAAAAGTAAAACCGCAAAGAAGAACGGGCCTTATTGGATATAATGCAGTAGAAAATGAATACCCAATAGAAACAATAGAGGCATTTATGAAAGAAGCTCGTGCAAAAATCGTGTGCATACGCCCTTCATCTTTTAAGTTATCACCAATTTCAACTTTAGAATTAGTGCTTAACCTATCAAATACAACAACATTTTCACTGTTGTTTGCCACAATTAGGACATTGTTTTTAGAATCTTTGAACATTGTCCCAACCCTTGGAGGTACTTCAAAATCTATTGAAGACACTTGGTTCCCATAAACATAACTAACAGAAGCACTCCATATACACGAAAGGGAGACGAGAATAAAAATCAAAAGAGAGACGGCTTTTTTTGTCATGCCCACTGTTTTACAATCTCAACTATAAGAGCCACACTGTCGCACATTGCATCAACAGCTGCCCATTCAAAACGACTGTGGAAATTATGTCCTCCTGTATAAAGATTAGGACAAGGAATGCCTTTCATCTCTGCTATGCGAGAACCGTCAGTACCACCTCTAATCAAACTTGTATACAAAGGTTGTCCAAGAACTTCTCCAGCTTTAAAAATTGCATCAACAGCTTTTGGATTTTTCTTTGCAGCTTCTCCCATATTCAAATAGCTTATCTTATCTTGAACTGTAACTTTGCCACCTTTATAAAGCATCTCAATAGTGCGACCCAAGTTTTTTAATACTTCAATTCTTCTTAACAAACTGTCATAATCAAAATCTCTTAAGTAAACAGTCACATCCATATCTGTAGCATTTCCGTTTGCGGTTTGAGCGCAATAATAACCATACCTGCCATCTGTTGCTTCAGGGCTCTCTGCTTGCGGGATTGCATTAATAAAAGCACTTGCCATTGTGAGAGCATTAACCATACGACCTCTTGCAGAACCTAAATGATAAGAGACCCCGGTAAAATGGACCTTTACTGTTGCAGCATTAAAACATTCAAGTTCAATTTCATACCTTGTTCCTCCGTCAACAGTGTACAAAGCTTGTGCATGGAGTCTTGTTGCATCAAAAAAATCCATTCCGCAACCAGTTTCTTCGTCAGGAGATAGTAATATTTCAATCTCTCCATGCTTTATTTCAGGATGTTTTACAAGATAAGAAACTGCTGTCATAATCTCAGCAACTCCGCCTTTATCATCACAACCTAAAAGAGTATCTCCACTTGAAACTACAATAGATGAACCTACGTAACCTGCAAGTTCTGGATTATTAGAGGCTTCAATAGAAAATTCATCATTAAGTTTTATGTTTCCACCATCATATTTTTCAATTAGTCTTGGTTTTACATGGTTTCCTTCAACGTCATTGGCTGTATCAACATGAGAACAAAAAGCAATGCAAGGTAAATTTTCCCCAGTGGCATCAAGTCTTGCAAGAAGATAGCCATGCTCGTCTAAAGTAACGTCATCAAGTCCAAGTTCTTTGAGCTCATGCTCCAACATTCTTAGCAAGTCCCACTGCCCTTCTGTAGATGGGTGTTTTTTATCAGCAACCTCTTCATTGCTCATTGTGTCAACTTGAACATAACGCAAAAATCTATCAAGAACTTCATTTTTGAACTCTTTACTATCTAACTGTTTACTCATGGTATGCTCCTTAACCTGTTGCCACATTATAATCACAAAGCGCCAAGTATAAAAGTATTTATAAAGAGTACCTACAAGATAGGTTTACTTGGGAATTTATATGGGAACTTATATGTCAAATCAAACAAGTGTTCCACTCCACAGCTGCTCAAGAAACTCTTTGTAAGGAAGAATTAAAATTCCATTATCAAGAAGTTGTGGATATTGAGCTCTGCACACAACTATAAATTTAGAAATAAGGCCTTCTTCTTTAAGGGCTTTTAGTCCTTTCATATCCTTTTGAGACACATTAGAAGTAGATTTTACTTCTACGGCTACAGTATCTTTAATTATAAAATCAACTTCTTGGCCAGTAAGAGTATGCCAATAGTTAAGGCCTGCTTCTATTCCGTTGTAATCTAGATAACTTCTAATTTCTATTGCAATATAGTTTTCAAAATACCTTCCAAATTCACTTGTTCCATCCTCAACTGTTACAAGGCCTTGTAACTTTCGAGTAACACCCACATCAAACAAATAAAACTTACTAGCTGCATTTGGTTTTCTTTTGATACTTTTCCTAAAAGGAGGTACTTCAAAACCAATAAGAGTATCAATTAAAATTCTATACCACTCTTTTACACTTACACTGCTTATACCAATATCATTTGCAACATTTTGATAATTTGTAATCTCGCCACTCTCAGATGCCACAATTCTCAGAAAATCCCAAAAAGGCGGTAGGTTTCTTATTGCGCCTTCTGCTTCAATTTCTTCTCGCACATACAAAGAAGTATAATCAGACAAAAACAAATCAGCTTCAGAAGAATTAAAAGATGCAGGAAGAAGCCCAGTATGAAAAATCCCTTCCAATGAATTGTTTATATCCTTTATTTCTGGATAAACTAAAGGGTGAAAATTAAGACGACCCGCCCTACCGCCTAAAAGATTCACTCCTTTATTTCTAAGTTTACGCGCACTTGAACCCGTAAGAAGAAAATGAATATTTGTTTCTTCTATGAGAATATGAACCTCATCAAGTAGCGCAGGCATTTTTTGAATTTCATCTACGACAACAATTCCTTCCGTAATTCCTTTTGCTCTTAGCGTATTTCTAAGTAAAGAAGGATTTCTTGAAAGTTCTCTAAACAGCTCATTATCTAACAAAGTCCAGACAAGTTTTGCATCTAATAACTGATTCTTAATATAGGCCGATTTCCCAGTCTGTCTAGGCCCAAAAAGGAACAAAGATTTTTTAGAAATCTTTTCATTTATGTCTGCAATCCTTGGAATGTAATCGTATAACATTGGACAATACTCCTATGCCAATGCTAATACAAAATCGTGAAAAATTAAAGTACTACTTTAGATTTTCAATGAAAAATTAAAGTGCCACTTTAATTTTTCGTAATTTTTACGTTTTTCTTCTAATTAAATAAAAAGCCCTCTAGGCATAGCTTGGGCACACCTATAGGAGATATAGAAGCTATGGAAGCCACAAAATAGCTCAAAACTACGCCTAAAAGGGCCTTGTATGAATTACAGAAAAACACACTTCATGCATCAAAATTGTACGTCTTTAGCATTGTACGAACCATTCCAACAATGTTGTAAATACCAAACACACAAATAATGATACCAGTAACAACAGGTCCCATACCAAGAGCCTCTGCCATAGCTGTAACAGTGGTGGTTAAAGCGAA
>CAVDPO010000162.1:0-7295 GCA_963610855.1 Segatella copri | reverse complement strand
TAATTGGATTGATAAATTCATAATCCTTGTTGATGTCCACATTAATGAAGGAAACAAGATAACAAGAATATTCTTAGAATGTACAACAAAGGCTTTAGTTAAACGTCTATTGGATTATGGGAAAGAGGTTGCACTACTTTATTTGTAAATAGTAGGGCACTCTCAACACAATAAATATTTAGACCAATAATATCGTAAACTCACAGTCATGCAAGGCTCAAAACACAACTCGAAACACAAAACTTGACGATACCGCAAACCCGTGATAGCTTTGTAGCTAGAAATATCTAAAAATTGGAAGCAGCTGTGCTTGAGAGAGAAAACTTGTGTGAAAAATGCTATGGTTCTAATTATTAGAACATTAGGCATTGGAAACTAACAACACTCATAGCACACAATTGCTTATATGTCATTTGACCATGCATCAACCATTTGCATGATAGAAGAGGTTTTTGCAAAAACCTCAAGAAATAATTAAAGATAGGAAGTGACCTCCATGCGTTTTTTTGACACACATTGCCATATTGGTTTAATTCATGAAGACCAATTAGAACAACTTATAGCAGTACAATATGCAAAACGTGCTGGCGTAGCACACATAGTCTCAATATGTAACAGCCTTACAGACTTTGAAGTCGTTTATAACAACCTAAAAAGTGCAAAGAACGTCTACCATGCAGTAGGCGTATCTCCAACTGAAAGCGGCAACATACTTCTTAACTGGGAAACCGATATTCAAAAATTCATCAAACTAGATAGAGTAATAGCAGTAGGAGAAACAGGCCTTGACTATGGAAAGTACAAACAATATCAAGATGCACAAGTTGAGCTTTTTCTAAAGCACCTTGAAATTGCAAGGAGAGCACATCTCCCTGTTATTATTCATAACAGAGAAGCGGGGGCCCATATTTTAGAAATTTTGAAACACAATATTCCTGAAGAAGGAGCAATTTTTCATTGTTATTCAGAAGACTGGGAATATGCATTTAAGGCAATGGAACTTCCTGTCTACTTCTCATTTGCAGGAAATATTACATACAAGAATATTCGCAAACTCACAGACACAGTAAAAAACTTGCCAGAAAACCGTATTCTTATAGAAAGCGAAGCTCCATTCATGGTGCCTGCAAAATACACAAAACGCAGGAATAAACCAGAATACTTGCCAGAAACAGCAAAAGCCATAGCTTATATAAAAGGTATTCCTCTTGAAGAGATGGCTGAAATTCTATATCAAAACAGTCTAAATGCCTTCCATCTTACGGAGGAATAAGGTGCAAAATCTTTTTCACCCTGTCTCTATAGGAAGCTTAAAACTAGATGGAAATCTCTTTCTTGCGCCAATGGCGGGATACACAGACAAAATCTTTAGAAGCATTTGCCTTTCGCACGGAGCAAATCTAGCATACACAGAAATGGTCAGTAGTGAAGGCATCTCTAGAGGTAGCGAAAAAACCATCATGCTAATGGAAAGAGGAGATGGCGAAGACAATCTTGCTGTCCAACTTTTTATGCCAAATGCTAATGTTGCAAAGCGCTCAATAGAGGGAGTTTTGGCTTATAAACCGGCTCTTATTGATATAAATGCTGGTTGTCCTGTTCCAAAAGTAGTCAAAACAGGAGCAGGAAGTAGTCTTCTCAAAGAGCCATCTACTATAAAAGAAATTGTTAAAACACTTGTACAAAACACAAATGTTCCAGTTACAGTCAAAATACGAACAGGATGGGATCTAGATAGCATAAATTACTTAGACACAGCACAGGCCGCTTTTGACGGAGGTGCCAGTGCTGTGTGTATGCACGCAAGAACACGTAGCCAATTATATATGCCTTATGCAAACTGGACTCTACTAGAAGACTTAAAAAAACATTTTCCAGAAAAGACAATCATTGGCTCTGGAGACTTATTTTGCGCACAAGATGGAATAAACATGTTAGAAGAAACAGGCATAGATGCCATAATGTATGCAAGGGGTGCAATAGGAAACCCTTTTATATTTGAAATGACAAAAGCACAAATTCAAGGAAAATCAATACCAGAGCCCTCTATAGAGGATAAAAAGAATGCAATCATGCAACATCTTAATGGCCTTGTGAATTTCTTAGGAGAAAATGCAGCTTGCAGAGAAATGCGAAAACACGTTTGTGCCTATCTCAAAGGCATTCCAAATAGCGCCAAAGTACGCCAAAGTGCAACAGTATCTCTCACTGTAAAAGAATACGAAAGAGCACTTGAAGGGCTTTCTAATTGACCTAATTAGACCTAAATAGTAACATTTCGCATAACATTGCACTGGAGATAATAAGGATGAAAGTACTTGTTTTGGGATCAGGAGCAAAAGACCATGCTATTGCATGGTGGTTTTCAAAAAGTAGGCTCATAGAGGGACTGTACGTTGCGCCAAGCAACCCAGGAACAGAGGCTTTTGCCATCAACCTTCCAAATGTTGACCCGTCAGATAAAGAACAAGTACTAAAAGCTTGTAAAGAAAATGATATTGATTTTGTGTTCATAGGCACAGAAAAACCACTGTTTACAGGAGTCATAGACCATCTAAACAAAAATGGAATTTCAACTTTTGGCGCGCCAGGATATGCACTAAAGCTCGAGGGAGACAGGAAGTTTGCCCGCGAATTTGCTAGACGCCACAACATTCCCGTACCAGAGTATCAAGTATTTGAGAATGACAAAGAAATATCGGCCTTTCTTAGTAAGCAAAAAGGAAAGACCTTCACAATCAAGTCAAATGAGCTGTCTCCGTCTAGAATGATGATTCACTCCAATGACCCTGAAATTTTGATTTCGTATGCTAAAGAGCTTCTCCACAAGGGGCCAGTTGTCATGGAAGATAGAATTATTGGGTTACCCGTAACAGCGTCAATTTTGGTCGATAATGAAGGCTATTACGTGTTGCCATTGTGCTCTGAATATACGAAACGAGAACATACAGACAAAGGCATTGGCATTCCTACTGGAGGCATGGGTGCTGTGTGTCCAGTTGCAATTGGACAAGATGCAATAAATCTTATTTCAAAGAAAATTATTCATCCTACATTTAAGGCCCTTAAAGAGGAAAATCTTTATTACAAAGGTGTTTTGACATTCTCAATTATTATTTCAGACAAAGGCCCATTCCTTGTTGACTACCACGTTCGCCTTAACGACCCAGCAACACAAGCAATGGTTCCTCTTATGAGAAATGACCTTGCTGAGCTTATGATTGCTATGCAAGAGAACACTTTGAAAAAGATTGAGCCAAAAACAACAGGACAAAGCTCCGTATGTGTCGTTATTGCTTCTGAAGGATACCCAAGCAACACAAAAATCAACGAGAAACTTGCTCCTGTCAATCCAAAAGACCTTGGCAATTATATTGATGACGGTGTTTTCGTTTTCTTTGGCGCAGTTTCTAGAAAGGATAATGGTAATATTTACACAACAGGTGGCAGAGCTGCTACCCTAGTTGGAGTTGGCAACAACATCATTGAGGCAAATTCGAAGGCTTATGGCGCAATAGATGCCGTACAATTTGATGGCTCATGGTACAGAGAGGACATTGGAAACAAGTTCTTTGAAAGCGCCATTGAAAGCGAAAATTAAACTAAACAGTGTTTCTCTCACTGGCGTTATGCTAAAAGGCTATAAAGAGATATTAGGAAAAAATTAGGGAAATTAGAGGAAAATTTCCCCTAAATTCCCCGTTTTTACTACTATTGTCCTATTCTCAGTTTGGATAATTAGCTTATTGCAAGTCCTATATAAGCTACTTCACAACGTTGATAGAACCAGTCTGTCGTTGATACTCTACCATTGTGATAACCAAGCTCAATGCGTATGTGTTTGCCATTTAGAACTTCTCCCAGTTCAACACCTCCAGAGACAGTAAATTCCCAATCCCAAGGATTGTTAGGACTGTAGGCATTGGGCATGTGTTTTGTTTGACCATCTTGGTGAAACTGTACGTCCATAGAGATAAAAGCAGAAACAACCTTAGAAATATCAAAGAAAAATTCAGAACCAATATGTGCACGAAGTGCGTTATAACCGGTACCCGTTTTAAGCTCAATTTCCTTTTGGATTTGTTCTTTTGTAAAGCCTTCACTAGTGCCGCCAACATATTCAATAAGAGAATCACCACTTTGAGTATTGTGCCCTGTGGGCGTACTTGAAAAAGGCCTTAGCCAAACATTCTTAAATGGCCACTCAAACTCTCCATAAAACCTAAGACCAAAAGGCAAATCTACAGAAGCCCCAATTATCCAATAATTATCTCGTACATATTCGACTAAGTTATGTATATAGTATTCTTTGTCCGCTTCTTTTCCTTCAAAGTCAGCAGTAATTTTCTTGCTGTCATTGAAATCAACTCTATTTCGCTCATAAAAGTTATTAAGAATTTCATCCCCATAGTGGCCAGAAAAATGGTGCATACCTCCTCTTATAGTAACAAGATCCCCCACTCTTACACTTGCTCCCGCCATCCAAGTACCATCAAAGCCAAGACTTGAACTAGAATTGTATAGCATAAAGAGAGTATTCAAAGCTCCACCAATAGTTAATTCTGCATCAATAGAGGGAAACTTTTCACAATCAAACCTAACTCGAGCCAAAGATGCAGAGACTCCAAGTCTCATATCTAAATATGTATTGTACTTATCAGGCTCTAAATCAAACCTATCATCTACAGGAAGCATGATGTAGTCCGTTGTAGTGGAAGTACCATCAACAATTTTAACTGCTGCTTTAATTTTTGTAGGTCGCTCTTCAGGATTAAGAGCCCTTTGAACATGTATTCTAGAAACAAAAGAATACGGATCAGCAAATGGTTCTTTGAATAAAGGGCCTGAAATTGGGACTAATTCAAATGTAAAATCTCCTGCAAAGCAAAAGCTTATGCAAATAATAAGAGATAGTAATAGTAAAGTGATTTTCTTCATATTTACGGTACTCTAAAAGGTCAAAATAGAGAAACGAATATCTTAGTTCACACCAATGCCAACTGTGACACTGGACATGCGTTGATAGAACCATTGTGTTGCAGGAACTCTGCCATTATGGTAATAAGCCTCAATTCTAACGGTTCTGCCGTCAGCTAAGAAATTGCCAAGCTCCAAACCTCCACCAACAGTTACTTCAATCTCCCAAGGATTAGACTTGCTATAACCGGCTATCTTATGCAAAGTTTGACCATCTTGATGGAATTGGATATCTCCAGCTGCAAAAACAGCACCAAAACCAACATCAAGTCTCCATTCTAATCCGGTATGAATCCTCCAAGCCTTGTATGAGCCATTTGAAGTTCTCTTTAATGCTTGATCTTCATCTAATTGTTTTTGAGGAACATGCTCACCATCTGGGGCATCACCACCTATGCGGTCTATAAGTGTACTATGACTTTCATCTGTTGCTACAGGATTGGCGTAGTCTGCAGGACAATGTACAAATGGGCGTAACCAGCTTGGGTTCATAGGGAGCTCGGCCTCTCCGTATACCCTAAAGCCCCATGGTAAATCTGCTGAGACTCCAGCAATCCACGAGTTATCTCTTACATATTCCACAAGTCCATTAAGATAATACTTCTTTCCATCTTTAGCTTCACCAGGATGGGTTTTTGCATAGTCAAAAAGAGAACCACCATTATAAGTCTCTTCTGCGTTCACTTCGTTGTAAGAATAGAATTTTTCAAGTAACTCATCCCCATAATGGCCAGAAAAATGATGCATTCCAAAACGAAGGCTAACGCAGTTTGCAACTCTAAGACTTGCGCCAACAAAAAATGAACCATCAAAATCCAAGGTGTCATTTTTGCCAAACATATTAAATATCGTATTTATGTATCCCGCTAAATTAAGCTCAAAATCAAGAGCAGGTAGCCAACTCTCTGAGTCATAGCTAAAGCGCAAAAGCCCTAAAGAGATGGCTGTTTTCATGTTTATATATGTGTTATTTTTTGCTTCAAGCGGTGTTTCGTCGTAAGGTAAAAAATCGTAGAAAGCTCGATCTTCTGAAGAATTTGTCTCATTATGTTCTACGATGATAGCATAGACTTTGTTTGGTCTTTGGTTTTCATCCAGTGCTTTTAAGACGTGCAAATGTGATGAAAACGAGTAAGGATCAGCAACAGGTTCTCTAAAAAGAGGAACCTGAGGCATGGGGTCAAAGGAGAATGTTCCTGCGAATACAGAACTTATACCCCCCCCCACTAGAATGGCGACTGCAACAACTAAAAACAAGATTTTTTTCACTTTTCTTCCCTTCCTTTTATGTCTTTTTACTCACAAACTAATTGGGCATAAGCACAATTAAATATTTGTAAGCGTTGCTTCTTTGTTATAATCAAATTCCAAATTTGGATTTTTTCTTAGTTCAAAACAATACTGTCTAATGCGAGCAGCCCATTCTTCATTAGAAATAGAATCATCTAATTTAGAGGGGTCTATTACACTACCTACCGTAATATTAAGCGTTTGTCCTTTTAATTTGAACATTTCATCTACAAGAAAAAGACTTTCTATTGATGCCTTTATATGGAAAAATCGTCTCAAACGAGTCCATCTATGTACTTTTGGACTCAACTGCCCATGAGTACAAAATACAACTATTGGCATATTGTTTTTCTTTGCAATTTTTATAAAAGAAGCCTTCCATTCGTAATCAAAAACTTCTCCATTGCTTAACATTCTTGAACAGTAACCTGCAGGATAAATTAAAATAGAACTTCTTTGATTAACAGCATTAAGAAGAGTACGAACTTCTTTTTTGTTGTACACACAGCTCTTACCTAATGGCTTTATAAATTTAAGATAAGCCTGAGCAACAAGCTTACAATCAGGAAAAATGCTATGCAAATAGTCAAAAAGGACCATTGCCTCAGGCCCACCATACGGATGATTAGATACAAATAGTACTTTTTGGTCTTGCAAGGCTTCAATAGCCTTTTTACCCTTGCCATCATAAGAAGAACTAATATCCAAGAATTTGACAACACTGTCCAAAAACTCTTGTGGATTATCTTCATTATGAGCTTCAAAAAAACCGTTAACTTCCTTTATGTGAAGGATTTTTTCAAATTTTCTATACATAAACTTTGGGATAAGTTTTCCCAAAGTAGGACTCACTCGGTTGGCAAGCGCCTTTATATTAATAGGGACAAATTTTTCCTCATGGGGGGGGGTATTACCGTTTTTCTTTTTTTCTTCGACACTGGCCATTTTTCCCTAATCCCTTAGCAACTAGTAATTAGAAACTGTTTCAAAATAAGTTCAACTTATTTCGCCACAGCTCCTTAGTATAC
>CAVDPO010000161.1:0-5044 GCA_963610855.1 Segatella copri | reverse complement strand
TCCTAATTTTGGAGTAAGGAGATATGAATAAATATATTCTTTATGCTGTCTCTGCAATTTGTGCTTATTTGGTTGCGGGGTGGAATCCTTCTATTACTTTTTCAAAAATTGTCTATAAAAAAGATATTCGCACTATGGGAAGTAAAAACCCTGGTTTTACAAATTTTAAGAGATGTTTTGGCAATAAACTTGCTTGGTTAGTTTTGACGCTTGATGTCTCTAAAGCAGCTGTTGTTTGTATTATTTTTGCTAACCTTTTTGAAAGCGAACTTGGAATGTATCAACTGGGAGCTGTTTATACTGGCCTTTTTGCTGTGTTGGGTCATGCATATCCTGTTTGGTATGGATTTAAGGGCGGTAAGGGCTTTTTAGTAAGTCTTTCTACTGTGTGGGTTATAGACTGGCGTGTGGGTCTTATTGTTACACTTATTATGGTAGCACTTTTACTTACAACTAAGTACATGTCTCTTTCAACGGTAGTGGCTCTTCTTTGTGGTCCAATAATTCTTCTTTTTTTCAAAGTCCCTGTGTCTGTGGCTGTCTATGATGCTCTTATAGCTCTTTTTGTCCTTTATAGACACAGCGAGAATTTCAAACGGCTTTTAAAAGGGGAAGAATCAAAATTTAGCTTTGGCTCGCACTAGGGGTGAATATTGATGAATAAGTACCGTGCTGGAATAGATATTGGCTCTACAACTGTAAAACTTGTAATTCTTGATGATAAAGATAATCTTGTTTACGGAGAGTACCGGCGCCACCAAGCCCACACTCAAGAGACGTTGACGTCTTTATTGGAAGAAGCAAAGAAGCGTGTGGGAAATGCTATTCTAGAGGTTTCTATTACGGGCTCTGGCTCAATCAATTTGGCTAAATCTTTGGAGATTAATTTTGTCCAAGAAGTCGTAGCGGTCGCCACAGCTCTCAAAAAATATGCACCTCAGACTAATGTTGCAATAGAGCTAGGCGGAGAAGATGCCAAAATAATCTATTTTACTGGTGGTCTAGAAGAGCGCATGAATGGTGTATGTGCTGGTGGTACTGGCTCTTTTATAGATCAAATGGCTTCTCTTTTGCAGACTACTGCCATGGGACTCGACAAAGAAGCTGAAAACTTCAAACAACTTTATCCTATTGCTGCCCGGTGCGGTGTTTTTGCTAAAACAGACATTCAGCCACTTATCAATGAGGGTGCAACAAAAGCAGACCTTGCTGCGTCTATCTTCCAAGCAGTTGTTACGCAAACGATATCGGGCTTAGCGTGTGGTAAACCAATTAGAGGATGTGTTGCATTTTTGGGCGGGCCACTTCATTTTTTGCCAGAGCTTAAAAAAGCTTTTATTAGGACTTTGGGCCTTACAGACAAAACAACAGTAGATCCAGAAAACTCTCATCTTTTTGCTGCTTTAGGTGCTGCACTTGAAAGTACATCTAATAATTCTATTGAACTTGATGCCCTTTTAGAGAAACTTAAAACTGGTGTTAAAGTAACTTTTGAAATGCCTCGTTTGCCCGCTCTTTTTGAAAATAAAGAGAGTTTTAATGCTTTTTGTGCTAGACACGATAAAGCTAAAGTTAAAAGAGGCGACCTTGTATCGTACACAGGACAGTGTTTTTTGGGCATTGATGCTGGTTCTACTACAACAAAATTGGCTCTTATTGGAGAGACTGGAGAGCTATTATATTCTTTTTATACAAATAATAAGGGAAATCCTATAGAGGCTGCCAAAGAGGGAATAAAAGAACTTTCTTCTTTAATGCCACAAGGAGCTAAAATTGCACGTAGCTGTTCTACTGGTTACGGAGAGGCTCTTCTAAAGACAGCTTTTTCTCTTGATGATGGAATAGTTGAGACTATTGCGCACTGCACTGCTGCTTCTTTTTTTGATAACTTGGTTGACTGTGTTCTTGATATAGGCGGTCAAGATATGAAGTGTATTAGGCTCAAAGATGGTGTTGTAGACTCTATTATGCTTAATGAGGCTTGCTCGTCTGGTTGTGGTTCTTTTATTGAGAATTTTGCTCAGTCGTTGGGTTATAGTGCACAAGAATTTGGAGAAATTGCACTTTTTGCTCCGCATCCTGTAGACTTGGGAACTCGTTGTACAGTTTTTATGAATTCAAATGTCAAACAGGCTCAAAAAGAGGGTGCCTCTGTTGCTAATATTTCTGCAGGTCTTGCGTATTCTGTAATTAAGAATGCTCTTTATAAAGTTATAAAACTTTCGTCTGCAGATGAACTTGGAAAGCACATTGTTGTTCAAGGAGGAACATTTCATAATAAAGCTGTTCTTGCTGCTTTTGAAAAAATTGCTGGAGCAAAAGTCATTTGCCCTGATATATCGGGCGTTATGGGTGCTTTTGGGGCAGCTCTTATTGCTAAAAGCAATTATACAGGCTCTAAGAGCAGTATGTTGTCTTTAGATGAGATTGAGAATTTAACGTATAAAGCTACTTCTACTCGCTGTGGTGGATGTTCAAATAATTGTATGCTCACAATCAATGTTTTCTCCGGTGGTCGTAGGCACATTAGTGGCAACCGCTGTGAGAGACCTCTTGGGAACAGTTGTGAGACAAAAAAGGGTGACAACATGGTCACCTATAAGCGTGAGCGTATTTTCAAATATGAGAGTTTAGACGAGAACTTGGCAGACCGCGGAACCATTGGCATTCCTAGAGTTCTTAACATGTATGAAAATTATCCTTTTTGGGCAACTTTTTTCAAAAAGCTCAAATTTCGCGTGGTGCTTTCTCCGTTTTCATCAAGAAAAATATATGAGAAAGGTATGGAGTCAATTCCCTCTGAATCTCTTTGCTACCCAGCTAAACTTGTGCATGGGCATGTTGAATATCTCATTGGCGAGGGTGTGAAAACTATATTTCACCCAAGTGTTTATTACGAGCACAAAGAAACAGAAAACCCTCAAAACAGGTATTATAACTGCCCCATTGTTATATCTTATCCAGAGAACATAAAAAACAATGTTGAAGATTTAGAAGAAAAAGGAGTGCGTTATATTCACCCTTTTATGGCTTTCACAGACCTTCATACGCTTTCAGATAGGTTAGTTGATATTTGTCGTGAAGAATGGGGCATTCCTGCACATGAAGTAAAAGAGGCTGTAAAAGAGGCTTGGACTGAGCAAGCAAAAGCAAAAGAGGATATAAGAAAAGAGGGCGCTAGAATTCTTGAGAACGCTAAAAGATTGGGAGAAAAGTCTATTGTCCTTGCAGGGCGTCCTTATCACATTGACCCAGAAATCAATCATGGAATTCCAGAGCTCATTGCATCTTATGGTCTTAATGTTTTAACAGAAGACAGTATTCCTCTTGATTTTGTTCCTACAAGGCCTTTGAGAGTTGTTGACCAGTGGGTTTATCATTCAAGACTTTATACTGCAGCTGAATTTGTCTCTCATCACGATAATATTGAGCTACTGCAACTTAATTCTTTTGGTTGTGGGTTAGATGCTATAACAACAGACCAAGTAAATGAAATTTTGGAAGCTTCTGGAAAACTGTATACAGTTCTTAAAATTGATGAGGTTGCAAATCTTGGGGCTGTACGTATACGAATACGCTCTCTTTTGTATGCTATGGAGGTACGAGAGAAGACGAAAAAAGGACCTTCTTCTTGTGTGTCTAGCGAGACAAAATTTATGCCATACAAAAGAGCTCAGTTTACAAAAGAGATGAAAGATGAAGGATACACTATTCTTGCACCTCAAATGAGTCCAATTCATTTTGGTATTGTTGAGCCTGTTTTTCGTAAGTATGGCTATAATTTAGTTATTCTTGATAATGACAACCGCAGTGCAATAAATGCAGGTCTCAAATATGTCAACAATGATGCTTGCTACCCATCAATTGTGATGGTTGGACAGTTCATGGATGCTGTTCTTTCTGGTAAATATGATACTAATCATCTTGCTATTATTATGACACAAACTGGGGGCTGCTGTCGTGCAAGTAACTATGTTTCTCTTATTAGGCGTGCTCTTGATAAAGCTGGCTACTCTCATATTCCTGTTATTTCTCTTAATGCTAATGGGATGGAGAAAAATGAGGGATTTAAGTTGTCTTTAGGTCTAATTGAAGATGGAGCAAAAGCTATAATCTATGGCGATTTATTCATGCGCTGTCTATATCATGTACGACCTTATGAGCTTACACCTGGCTCTGCTAATGCGCTACACGAAAAATGGGAGAAAATTTGTATAGACTCTCTTACAAACCCTAATACTAAGTACAAGTATAAAGATGTATGCCGTGATATTGTGGATGCTTTTGATAATTTTCCAATCAATGAGACTCTTAAAAAACCTAGAGTTGGTATTGTTGGTGAAATTCTTGTTAAGTATATGCCTCTTGCTAATAACCATCTTGTAGATCTTCTTGAAAAAGAGGGTGCAGAGGCAGTTGTTCCAGACTTCATAGATTTCTTTAATTTTAGTATTCTTAATAGACAATACAAGGTAAAATATTTTGGTGCAAAAAGATATTATTCTTATATGTCAAAAGAACTACTAAAAGGTTTGGCTTTAATTCGTAAGCCGGCAGTTGAGGCTCTTGAGGCAAGCCTTCGTTTTGATGCGCCTTTGTCTATCTATGAAATTGCTAAAGAGACAGAGCCTTTCTTGTCTCTTGGTAACCAATATGGAGAAGGGTGGTTCCTTGCCGGCGAGATGATTGAACTTATCACTCACAATACTCCAAATGTTGTTTGTATACAGCCTTTTGCATGCCTACCAAACCATGTTGTTGGAAAGGGCGTAATTAAAGCTATTAGGAAAGCGTATTCGCAAAGTAATATTGTTGCAGTTGACTATGACCCAGGTGCGAGCGAAGTCAACCAGCTTAACCGCATAAAACTCATGTTATCTAGTGCAAAGAAATCTTTGTAATTATCTCTATAGTTGCCTCTATAGTTACCTCTATATGAACAATATACCCATATATGGTATGCAAGAACAATCTCCTTGCTTTTATGCTGGGGGGGGGTATACTTGTTTCGTTGATAAAAAAATCTAGGGGAGACTTTTTAGAA
>CAVDPO010000160.1:0-8354 GCA_963610855.1 Segatella copri | reverse complement strand
TGCAAATACAGCAGAAAGCCACGCTGTTTTAACTATGGCGGTCTCCAAAGTCAACGGAGAACTTAGAATAGCTACAGCATTAAAGAATACGGGAGTGTTCTTAATGACAGATTTAGCACAAATGATTTCAAATGGTGCTAGTGAAGAAGATGTATTGAATACTGTAAAAAACTGTGACAAAGCAAATATTATTTCAGATATGTTTGGCAGTGCAGAATATAAAAGATATTTGCTAGGTATTACAGCATTTGATTTAGCAAAAGAAGTTCTTTCTGTAAATGAAAATGCTAAAGAAAATAAAGCTACAGCTTCCAAAGGAGACTGCTAATGAGAGTCGATTGTGTAATTAACGGTAGAGGTAGAAGTTTTGATGTTGAGCCTTCAACAAGACTTAGAGAAATGCTCCTTCTTAATGGAAACCTTGCTGTTCGTGATAGTGATGATTGCGAGGGTTTTTGCGGAAGCGATACTGTCTTGGTAGATGGTACTCCTGTTTTTTCCAATTTGGTATTAGCTGGTGAAGTTCAAGGTTGTGAAATTAGAACCCCTGATGGCTTAGGAGACCCAAGACATCTTACAATTATTCAGCAAGCAATGATTGATGCTGGAATTGTCCAAAGTGCTTATAATGTTCCAGCCGCAGCACTTTTACTTACTTGGCTCTTGGAAAACAACCCAAATCCTACAAAAGAAGAAATAAAAGATACATTATCTGGAATTTTTATTAGAGATGCCGGTTATGAGCATTATTATCTTGCTGTAAAACTTGCACAAGAGAAAATGAAAGATGGTAAATATTCTTCTACAATTGCTCCTTCTTTTAGACCTGAACTTGATTATATTGGAAAGCCAATATCTAAAATTGACGGTGCACAACTTGTAACTGGAGATAAAGCTTTTGTTGAAGATTATGTCCCTTCAGATGCTTGTCATATGGTAGTACTAAGAAGTCCTCATGCAAGTGCATACATAAAATCTATAGACACTAGTGAAGCTATGAAAGTTGAAGGAGTTATTGACATTCTTACAGCATATAACACTCCTGAAACACATTATATGCAAGCAGGACAAGGAAATCCTGAACCATCTCCACATGATAGAAGACTTTTTAATCTTAAAGTTCGTCATGTTGGCGACAGAGTAGCTGCTGTCATTGCAGAAACTTTAGAAGAAGCAAAGAAAGCATGTAGTTTAATTAAAGTAGAATACGAGGTTTTGCCAGCTGTTTTTACTGTTGAAGAGGCTATGGCTCCTGGGGCTCCTGCTGTTCATGATGGAATTGTTGAGTATAGGGCAAGTGCACCTAAGGACCTTGACGAATACAATAAGGCTGCAAAAGACCCAAGAGAAGGAAAAGTTATTTACCAATTCCCACTTGGGGGCGACATTAGACACAACATAGCAGCATCTAACAAAGGTCACATTGGAGATGTTGATAAAGCTTTTAGAGAGTCCGATGCCGTTGTCGAATGCACTTATCAAACTAGCCAAATTCAGCATACTCCACTTGAAACACATATTTGTTTTGCAAAAATGGAAGGTCAAAGGCTTGTAGTTTATGCATCTACACAAGTTCCTTACCATGTAAGAAGAATTGTAGGTTGGGTTACTGGACTTCCAGAAAATAAAATACATGTGATCAAAACTCGTGTAGGTGGTGGTTACGGATCAAAACAGGATATCTTAATTGAAGATTTGACAGGTTATGCTGCATTTGTTACAGGAAAACCAGTTTTGTGCCATAACACAAGAGAAGAAGAGTTTATTGCAAATTCTACTCGTCATCCTATGAGAGTTAAAGTTAAGATGTCAGGAAACAAAGATGGCCAAATAACTGGTATTTATATGGAAGTTTGTGCAAATACAGGTCCTTATGGCAACCACTGTCTTACCGTTCCTATGAATAGCTGTTCCAAGACTTTACCTCTTTTTAAAGTTGACAACATGAAGTATGACCTTAAAGTTTTCTACACAAATACTCCACCTGCTGGTGCCTATCAAGGTTATGGCACTCCTAAAGGTACGTACGGCCTTATGATGGCAATGGCGCTTCTTGCGGAGAAACTTGGTATTGATTACAAGGATATGGTACTTAAAAATCATGTAGAAGAAGGCTATATGCTTGAAATTCTCAAGGGTCTTGGAGAAGGTCGTGAAGGTGCTGTCGTTCCTGTAGGTTCTTGCGGTCTTGATGAAGCCATAAGAAAAGGCTGTGACATGATAGAATGGGGCAAAAAAGTTGAAAGCAAAGACCCAAACTGGAAAATTGGAAAAGGTTTTGCAATGATTATGCAAGGCTCTGGACTTCCTGGACTTGACCACGCAGAAGCTATTGCCAAGCTTGAGACCGATGGCACAATTATTCTCAATAGTGGTGGTGCAGATCTTGGAACTGGACTTGATACTATTTCTGCAAAAATTGTTGCAGAAGTCCTAAAAGTTCCAATGGAAAGGATTACTGTAGTGTCCGGGGATACTGATTCATGTGCTTTTGATACAGGTGCTTACGCTTCTTCTGGAACGTTTTTTAGTGGAAATGCATCTTTAGAAGCTTGTAAGAAACTCAAAGATATGATCATAAAGGAAGCCTCTTATCAAATGGGAGAAGAAGAGAAAGCTCTTGAGCTTCGTTTCCCAGGCGAAGTGTGCTCCAATAAAACAGGAAAGACTTTGTCATATTATGAGTTGTCCCATACAGCTTGTAGCGGTGGCGGTCATGGTCAAATGATTGCTCATGGCACTTATATTACTACAGCATCATCGGTTCCTTATGGTGCACATTTTGCGCAAGTTGCTGTTAACGTGCGAACAGGTGAGATTAAAGTGCAAAAATTCTATGCGCTTCAGGATGCAGGAACTCCAATTAACCCAGAAGTCGCTTTGTGTCAAATGTATGGCGCTGTTATGAAATCTATTGGTCATTCATTGTATGAGGATATGAAACTTGACAAAGATGGCAAGTGTATTAATGCAAATATGACAGATTATGGTGTTCCTATGATTTTGGAAGCTCCAGATGATTTTAAGTCAGTTTTAATTGATGTTAATGATGCTTACGGCCCATTTGGTGCGAAATCTATATCTGAGATTGCTTGTAATGGTGCGGCACCGGCAATTGGAATTGCAATTCATGATGCTTGTGGTGCATGGCTCACAAGTTGGCCAATGACGCCTGAAAAAGTACTAAAAGCATTAGGAAAAATTTAAGTTTTTGGTGCTTTCGCATAAAGGGCAGGCCCTTACACTTGAGGTTATAACAATGGTTATAATAAGTGTTTAGGCCGGCCTTTTTTTGTTGCGTTTTGTTGCATTGTGTTGTAAACTTTGCTCAAGTAAATGCAAAAAGACGTTTGAATTGTCAGTTCAAATATTATAAATGGAGGATATTTATGGATTTTGCTGCCATCAAGAAGGCATCTGAGGCATACGGGCCTTCAATGACGAAGTTTCTCAGAGACATGATTTCAATTCCTTCTGAGAGCTGTGAGGAGAAGGGTGTTGTTTATAGAATCAAGGAAGAGATGGAAAAACTTGGTTATGATAAAGTTGAAATCGACAAACTTGGTAACATCATTGGTTGGATGGGGCATGGTGACAAAATTATTGCTATAGATTCCCATATTGATACTGTTGGTATTGGCAACATAAATAACTGGACTTCTGATCCATATAAAGGCTGGGAGAATGAAACCCAAATCTATGGCCGTGGTGGTTCAGACCAAGAAGGTGGAATGGCATCTGCAACCTATGGTGCAAAGATTATGAAAGATCTTGGACTTATTCCGGAAGGCTATAAAATTATGGTCGTTGGTTCTGTTCAAGAAGAAGATTGTGACGGTATGTGTTGGCAATCCATAGTCAATGAATACTTCAAAGGACCTGAAGATGCTGCAAAACAAATTGAGTTTGTAATTTCTACTGAGCCAACTGATGGCGGTATTTATCGTGGTCATCGTGGCAGAATGGAAATTAGAGTTGATGTTCATGGTGTTTCTTGTCATGGTTCTGCTCCTGAAAGAGGAGACAATGCAATTCACAAGATGGCAGAAATTATCGAGAACGTAAGAGATCTTAATGAAAATCCTGCAGACGACGAGCACATTCATGGCTTAGCCAAGATGCTTGATCCAAAGTACAACCCAGATCATTATGAAGATGCTCGTTTCCTTGGAAGAGGAACTTGCACAACATCACAAATTTTCTACACATCTCCATCAAGATGTGCTGTCGCGGACTCTTGTTCAATTTCTATTGACCGTAGAATGACAGCGGGAGAGACATATAAATCATGTCTTAAAGAGATTGAAGATCTTCCTGCTTGCAAAAAATATGCAAAAGACGTCAAAGTTTCTATGTACATGTATGATAGACCAGCATGGACAGGCCACGTCTATGAGACAGAGTGTTTCTTCCCAACTTGGATCAACAAAGAAAGTGCTCCTCACGTAAAAGCTCTTGTAGATGCTCATCATGCACTTTGGGGAGATACAAGACTTTGGGCCGATGATGTTGCAAAAGAAAAGAGAGTAGGTCGCCCTCTTTGTGATAAATGGACATTCTCAACTAACGGCGTATCAATTCAAGGCCGTTACGGAATCCCATGTGTAGGTTTTGGTCCTGGTGCAGAATCTCAGGCTCATGCTCCAAACGAAATTACTTGGAAACATGATCTTGTAGTTTGTGCTGCTCTTTATGCTGCAGTACCAATGCTTTATAAACCAGAAGATAAAGATGGAAGTGCCACTGCTTTCCGTCAGGAACTTACTGGAAACGATATCCGCTAATTTAGGAGATTATAGAAATGAGCAAAGCTTTAGAACTTGCAAGACATCTTGAAACCTTGCATATAAACAACATGTACAAGAATGATTTTTACTGGACATGGGACAAAACAGACGAAGAATTGGATGCAATTTTTACAGTTGCTGATGCTTTAAGAGATCTTAGAGAGCACAACAAGAGTACACGTATTTTTGATTCTGGTCTTGGAATTTCAATTTTTAGAGATAACTCAACTCGCACACGTTTCTCTTTTGCAAGTGCTTGTAACCTTCTTGGTCTTGAAGAGCAGGTTCTTGATGAGAAAGTAAGCCAAATTGCACATGGTGAGACTGTTCGTGAGACAGCTAATATGGTTTCTTTCATGGCCGATGTCGTTGGTATTCGTGATGATATGTTTATTGGTGAAGGCCATAAGTATCAACAAACTTTCATTGATGCATGCGAATATGGTTATCGTCATGGTATTCTTGAGCAGAGACCTACACTTGTAAACTTGCAGTGTGATGTTGACCACCCAACTCAGTGTATGGCAGACATGCTTCATGTTATTCACCAGTTTGGTGGAGTTGAAAACCTTAAAGGCAAAAAGGTTGCAATGACTTGGGCTTATAGTCCTTCATACGGCAAACCACTTAGCGTACCTCAAGGTGTTATTGGCCTTTTCACAAGGTTTGGTATGGATGTTACTCTTGCCCATCCAGAAGGCTATGAAGTCATGCCAGAGTGCATTGATATTGCAAATAAGAAAGCAAAAGCTTCTGGTGGTTCTTTCAAACAGTGCAATAGCATGGATGAAGCATTCAAGGATGCAGACATTGTTTATCCAAAGAGCTGGGCTCCATTTGCAGCAATGGAAGAGAGAACAAAGCTTTATCAAAAGGGAGACAAGGCTGGAATTGATGTACTAGAGAAGAAACTTCTTGAGCAAAATGCACAGCACAAAGATTGGACTTGTTCAGAAGAAAAGATGAAGCTTACAAAAGATGGAAAAGCTTTGTATCTACACTGCTTACCAGCCGATATTACAGGTCTTTCTTGTAAAGAAGGTGAGGTTGATAACTCTGTATTTGATCGTTATCTTGATCCTCTTTACAAACAAGCTTCTTACAAACCATACGTAATTGCTGCAATGATCTTTATGTCAAAAGTCAAAGATCCTGTTAAGGCTCTCATGGCTTTAGATGCTGCTGACAATCTTCGTAAGCTTTATTAAAGTTTATTTTCTTTAACAACATTTTGGGACTGTTGCTCCGTCTTTTGACTTTTGCAACAGTCCTTTTTTTAGTATGACGGGCATATCATAGTTCTGTGAATAAAAAATTCGTTTTTTTGTATCTACTAAATAAGAGTTATTTATTGAGGTTTTTGCAAAAACCTCTTTTGGGAGGTAGATATGAAAAAAATTATTCACGTTCTAATTATTTTAGTTATTTTGGTGTTATCATCATGTGATGAACCATTGCAGCAAAAAACAGAAGAAAACTTAACTTGTGCATCATTTATCATGCAATTTGATGACAAGTCAAGTAAAACAATAGCTCCAAAGAGTACGCTGTTGTCTGTTACAAGTTTTTCTGTTGAAGGTTCTAGCTCAAATGGAACTTCTTTTGGTCCAGTTTTTAGTAACAAAGCGAGTATTTCTGTTAACAACATTTTAATAGGAGACTGGTCTATTATTGCAAAAGCATATAATGCAAACGGGAACGAGCTTTCTCGTGGTTCTGTTTCATGCTCGTTAGGTTTGAGAGAAAATAACATAAATATAAACTTAAATTCTTTAGTAGGAACAGGATGGGTTCAAATTGCTATTAAATGGAAACCAACAATATCAAGTGATAAGAACTTAAAGATTGTAGCGTTATTTGAGAATACAAATGGAACAAAACATGAAGAAATTTTGCAAGTAGGGACCTCTGAAAGTTCTGCAATAATGAAGAAAAATCTTCTATGTGGTTCGTATACAATGACATTGAAAATAAGTGATTCAAACGGTGTAATTGTGGGATGTGCAGAGGCTGTTAGGATTGTTTCAAATGAAACAGCAATTGGAGTTTTGAATTTTGAAGATGTGAAATCGAGTCTTAATGTTGTTATCAAAAATTCAGTTTCATCTCCAATTATTGTTTATGCAACGTGTACTCCAAAAAGTGGTGTATATGTTCTTTCTGCTGTTTGCAATAGCTTACCTGACGGTGTAATGGCTTCATCTCTCAAATATAGGTGGTACTGTGATGGAGAAGCTGTTGGTCTTTCTAAAGATTATACAGTTGCTCATGCTAATGCATTACACCGTTATGATGTTGTAGTTTATTCTAATGTTGGAGGCACTACAGGAAGTGCAACAGTGACTATTAATTGTGATTGAGAGGTTATTGCAAATATCTTATAAGAATTTCAGAATAAAGAATATGAGCTTGACTTAATAATGTTTCTTTTTCATTGAGTGTTGGGTAATCAACAACCATTTCTAGAAGTTTATTTAGTATTTCGCCCATTTCCTTAGATTTTGGAATACCTATTTTTGCTAAATCATCACCAGTTATTGCAAGATCTTTTAAGGCCATGGGCTGGTTTTCAAGTTCCTTTACTCTTGAGAAGAAATCGTCATAATTTTGCATTTTTGTTTTGCCAGTTGATGCAATTTGATCACATAATTGAAGTTCAAATAACATTTGTAAATTATCTTGTCCCACACGTCTAATGAAGCGTTTTACAGCACCATTGGTCCAAGTAGGTGAGTATTTTGTCATGTGCTCACGAATTAAGAGGCAAACTTCGTCTATTGTGTTGTTTGAGCATTTGAGCCGTTTAAGTACAGCATTTGCCATAATTGCACCTTCTTTGTCGTGGCTATAAAATGTCATCATGCCAAATTGATTAATTACCAACGTACTGGGTTTACCAATGTCGTGTAAAAGGGCTGCAAGACGCACTGTAAAGCAATAGTCAAGTTTTGCTGCAGCGTCAACACAAGCATAAATGTGTTCCAAAACATCAGATGCACCAATCTTATTTTGTCTTATATTTCTACATGCTGTGAGCTCTGGCAAAATGATTTCTAGAACTCCTATTTTTTCTAATAGAGATAAGCCTACAGAAGGAACCTCTGTCATTAAAATACGCGAAATTTCATCATAAATTCTTTCTTTAGAAATATTTGCAATTGTGGGTGCTAGTTTTTTTGCACCAATTAATGTTTCTCGAGCAGGCTTAAATCCAAGTTTTGAGCAAAAACGGGCAAGCCTCATGAGACGCAATGCATCTTCTTGGAACCTTTCCAAAGGTTTACCAATGGCTCTAACAACGCCTTTTTTTAGGTCAGCTAAGCCTCCAAAGTCATCTGTGACTTCTCCTGTCATGCAAGATGCTGCAAGTGCATTTATTGTGAAGTCTCTTCTTGATAAGTCTTCATGTAAGTTTTTAATGTATGTTACGTTTTGTGGATGTCGTGAATCTACGTAGTCTGACTCACTTCTAAATGTTGTGACTTCGTAACTTGCACCTTTGTATAAAACAGTAACAGTTCCATGCTTAATGCCTGTTGGAACGACCTTCTTAAACATCTTTATTAC
>CAVDPO010000159.1:0-2270 GCA_963610855.1 Segatella copri | reverse complement strand
GCTATAGTAACGCTATCAGTTTCAGTAATTACTAGCACATTAACAACAAGGATTAAAGAACAAGAGAAAGTAAGAATAGAAGGTGAAAAAGAGCAAATTAGAGCAAACCTTCTTAGAGCCGTTTCGCATGACCTTAGAACTCCTCTTACAGCCATATACGGAGCAACATCAACAATTATTGATAAATATGACGAGCTTACAAAAGAGCAGCAAATTGAACTTCTTTATGATGTAAAAAACGACTCTGAGTGGCTCACAAGAATGGTAGAAAACCTGCTTTCTGTTACAAGAGTAACGGGACATGACGTAAGGCTCAAGAAAAACTCAATAGTTCTTGAAGAGCTCGTTGGAACAACTGTTTCCAAGTTCAATAAAATGCACCCTGGACAAAATCTTATAGTAGATGTCCCTGACCAGTTTATAACAATCCAAGGAGATGCAATTCTTCTTGAACAAGTGATGATAAACCTTTTGGAAAATGCTGTTTTTCATGCAACTGGAATGACTTGGATAAAACTTACTGTTACAGAAAACGGCACTCATGTAATCTTTAAGGTAATTGATAATGGATGTGGAATACCACATGATAAGCTAAAGACAATATTCAATGGTACTTGGAATTCTCAAGATGAAACTGCAGACAGTAGGCGTAGTAATATGGGCATTGGGCTTTCTGTTTGCTATTCCATTATTAAAGCACATGGAGGAACAATGACAGCTAACAACGAATCAAAAGGTGGTGCTGTTTTTAGTTTTACATTGGACAAGGAGGATGAAGATGAGTAATAACAGATACAAAATTCTAATTATTGAGGATGATTCAACAATTATAAGATTTGTGGAAACTATTTTGTCTACATCAAACTATCAAGTTATTACAGCAAAAAATGGTGCTTCTGGCAAAATTATGGCATCCTCTCATAATCCAGATCTCATTGTCTTAGACCTTGGACTTCCAGATATTGATGGTCTAGATTTAATAAAATACTTTAGAGAAAACTCCACTGTGCCAATTTTAGTGTTATCGGCCCGTGCGCATGAGTCTGACAAAGTGACAGCGTTGGATTTTGGTGCAAATGACTATGTGACAAAGCCTTTTGGGATAGATGAATTTCTTGCCAGAGTACGTGTTTTGCTTCGCAATAGTCGCCATTGTGCAGACACAGGGGCAGTGCCAGGTGGTAAGTTTATTTTGAAAGACCTTGTTATTGACTATGACAAGCGCCTTGTGACAATGGAGGGAGAGGAAGTTAAGCTCACACAAACTGAATACAATATTCTTGCTCTTTTGTCTGAATATGCTGGTAAAGTTCTAACGTATTCTGCTATTGTGCGTTATATTTGGGGCGTAAACGATTCTGGAAACATTAAAAAAATTCAAGTTAATATGGCTAATATCCGTCGTAAATGTGGCTTAAAGACTGGTGATGACAGCTACATAATCAACGAGCTTGGCGTAGGTTACCGCATGAAAGACTGCAAAGAATGAGCATAAGTGTATAATTTGTTTGCATGTAGTTGAGTGGCCTGGATAAATTTGATAATTGATAATATCGTCAATGCTTGTTGGTCTAAGCATGGTCAGTGATGCGGGAATCTTCTTTTTGACAACAATGATTAATATATTCAAATAATCTAAAAGCAATCTTCCAACGTTCCAAAATCAAAAGATTTATTTGCCATATTCCTTTCACGTTGTTTAGTTTCTGTGCTAGACTTTACAGGTATGGAACAGAGCAAAGATTTATTACAGCCTTTACAGTCTACTGACGATATTAGAGCCAAGATATACACAATCCGTGGTGTTCAAGTGATGTTGGACTCTGATTTGGCAGAGATATATGGATATGAAACAAAGCGTTTTAATGAACAAGTTAAGAATAATATTGCCAAATTCCCAGAAGATTTTATGTTTCAACTGACTACAGAAGAAGCTGAATTATTATCGAGGTCGATTTTTTCGACCACGATAATGCAAACCAAAGGGAAAAAAGGTGGAAGAGTTTACTTACCGCACGCTTTTACAGAACAAGGGATTTACATGTTAATGACTGTTCTAAAGGGAGAACTTGCGACTAGACAAAGTATTGCTCTAATACGCTTATTTAAGCAAACAAAGCAATATCTTCAAGATAATGCTCTAGTTTTTCAAAACTTAGACAGAATAAATCTGAAACTCCTAGAGCATGACAAAGCAATTGGACAAGTCTTAAAACAACTTGAAGAACCCAGAACAAAGAAAGCTATCCTGTTTTTCAAAGGCCAAATGT
>CAVDPO010000158.1:1983-4990 GCA_963610855.1 Segatella copri | reverse complement strand
AGCATATGCAGCACCAGCTATGCCCATAGCCGGAAAGCCAAAGTATCCAAAAATAAGAATTGGGTCAAAGATAATATTAAAAATTGCACCGCAAAGCTGAATAATCATTGGGTGGATTGTATCGCCAGTGCTTTGCAAGATTTTTTCATTGAAAACACCAATGAAACATCCTAAAGAAATAATTAAACAAATTCTAAGATATGTTGTACCAAGTTGTACTAATTCTTCATCTTGAGTGTAAATTCTAAAGAAAGATTCAGAAAGAACAGCTCCAATTATCATAAACAAGACAGTACAAATTAAAAGTATTGAATATCCAGTTTCTGCTGCCTTAAAAGCCTCTTTTTCTCTCTTTTCTCCAAGTCTACGTGATACAACAGAGCATATTCCAACGCTTAAACCTACCGCAAATGCAATTAGAAGGTTTTGCATTGGGAATGCAAGAGAGACAGCTGTTAGAGCTTTTTCACTCAAACGTGAAACAAAAATACTATCTACAATGTTGTACAATGCTTGAATTAACATTGAAAACATTGTTGGTATAGACATACTTGCAAGCAGTTTTCCTACTGGCATAACACCCAGTTTGTTTTCTTTAATTTCTTTAACCTGTTCCATAACTAAAGTGGATTTTACATATAGAAAGCATTATGTCAACAACCCTTGAACTTGATAAAAAGTACCACTAATATTGTCGTTATGGTGCAAGTTTATTTCATAAGTGTTGTTTATCTTTTTTTTGCTTCATGCCTCCTACTTGTAGATAAGTACGGTTCAAGTATGCTTTTTCTCATAAACTTGCAAAGTTTTTATAACTCAAAGAAACAAATTCCCATTGCTTTTATGGTTTTTGGTTTTCTTCTTTCTATTGCGCTTGTAATTAAACCAATGGATCCGGGTCCAATGGTACTTGGAGATTTTATTCCTACAATCAATATTTTGGTTTTAGTATTTTACTTTCTCAAAAACTATAACAAAGAGACTCTCTCTACTACTCATTTCAATAACCCTAAAAAAAACGCCCTAGGCTATATAACCTTGGGCGTCTCTGTAATACATTTTTTATTCCCAAAAATCGTTTTACTCTAGATTATTGTCCCGTTTGGAATGACAGCATTTTTATTTATGACAATTATTCCATCATGGATGGAGTAAGTAGGGTAGTCACCGTCTTTTCTTTCAATATCATCAATTCCAATACGACAACCAACTCCAATACGTGCATTCATATCAATGATAGCTTTACGTATTAAGGTACCTTCTCCAATGCCAATATTAGGGATTCCTTGTGCTTTATTTTGAGCTTTTTGCGCGTCTGTTTCATAATAGGTTGCACCCATGCAATAAACGCCATTAAGTGAAGCTCCACTTTCAATGAGAGTACGTACTCCAATGATAGAGTTCACGATTGAAGCATTTGTGATAATTGAACCTTCTGATGCCAAAGAACTTGAGAAAGTGCAAAAATTTAACTTTGTTGCAGGAAGATAACGCCTGTGAGTATAAATTGGCATATCTTCATCATAGAAGTTAAACTGTGGTCTTATACTTGCAAGGTCAATATTTGTCTCATAGAAAGCTTTTATAGTTCCAATATCTTCCCAAAAACCATCAAATAAGAAAGATGCGACTTTTCGCTCGTGTATAACAGAAGGGATTATCTCTTTCCCAAAATCGGTCTTGTCGTTGTCTAGGACCTCCTCCATAGCCTTTGCTGAGAAAATGTAAATCCCCATTGAGGCAAGATATTCGTTGGATTCGTTGGCCTTTACGCCAAGGCTGTCTTCTAGATATTTTGGATTGACTTTGTAGTCGCTTATGTCCAACGATGGGCTTGGTTTTTCGTAGAATTTGTTAATAATACCATGTTCGTCTGTTCCCATAATTCCAAGGCCTGTGGCCTGCTTCCTTGAAATTGGTTTTGCTGCAATGGTAAGTTCTGCTCCAGTTTCAATATGGCGTTTTAGCATGCTGGAAAAATCCATTCTATAAAGTTGGTCGCCACTTAGAATAATGTAGTATTCGGCGCTTTGGTCGTGAAAGTGAATGAGATTTTTACGTACGGCATCGGCAGTGCCTTGGTACCAAGACTCGCCTTTGTATGTTTGTTCTGCAGCAAGTATTTGAACAAAGCCTTTTGTAAACTGGTCAAACGTGTATGTGCCAGCAATGTGGTTGTGTAAAGATGCTGAATTAAATTGTGTGAGTAAATATATTTGCTTAAATCCACTGTTAATACAGTTCGATATTGGAATGTCAACAAGTCTGAATTTTCCAGCAAATGGGACTGCTGGTTTTGCTCTATCCATTGTAAGTGGATATAATCTTGTTCCTTTTCCACCTCCTAGAATTATTGCAACTACTTTGTCTTTTCTCATATCCAAGTCTCCTGTTTTGTTCTATGTAAGTTTTTCCTTTTTTTTATTGAGTTTTTTGAGTTTTAAGGCTGTGATAGTTTCTCATATAGTAGCATATACTCTTTTGCTGAGGCAGCCCAAGAAAAATCTTGCTCCATTGCACGTTTTCTAATCTTTTCAATACATCCATTGCCGTTTTTTCTATTATATAACTGTGTGGCACGTGCTATGTGTTTTTTTATTTCTTGTGATGACAGTGTATCAAAAAGTAATCCAGTGCCTTTGTCTGGATACTCGTCAATATCAATTATTGTGTCAGCAAGACCTCCAGTTCTATGTGCAACGGGGATTGTTCCATATCGTAATGAATATAACTGATTTAGTCCGCAAGGCTCGTATCTACTTGGCATGAGAAAGAAATCACTTCCAGCTTCAACCAAGTGAGCAGCTTTATTAGAAAACATTATATTAACTGAAAGGTTAGGGTGTGCTTTTGATTTTTCTAATAGAGCGTTTTCTATTGCTCCATCTCCAGTTCCTACAATGATAAATTGCACTTTCATTTCATCTAGAATTTCATCTAGAGCCTCTAGTAGTATGTCAAAACCTTTTTGAGATGCAAGACGGCTTATCATTGCAAAAAGTGGGAC
>CAVDPO010000158.1:0-1973 GCA_963610855.1 Segatella copri | reverse complement strand
TTGTTTTTCCATTCATTCTTTGAATGCTAAAATGATATGGTATGAGTGCATCTTTTTGAGGATTCCACTCATTTGTATCTATTCCGTTAATTATTCCTTTTAGATGCTTTTTTCTTTTTATTATTACATCTTCAAGATTGCAGCCTTGCTCTTGTGTTTGGATTTCTTTTGCATATGTAGGACTTACAGTTGTAATAAAGTCTGCATAAACAAGGCCTGTTTTTAACATATTAATTTGTCCATTAGTGAACATTTGGCTTGTTGGTTTTGAATTTGAAAGAAGAAAATCCATCCTTGGAAATGTTCCTTGGTAGGCCAAATTGTGTATTGTAAAAACAGTCTTTGTTCCCATAAAGAAAGGGTTGTTACTTTGTTTGAGAAGGTATGGGACTAGCCCTGTTGTCCAGTCGTGGCAATGGATTACATTTGGCTTAAAGTTTATTTTCTCACACAAGAGAATTGATGCTTTACATAAAAGTGTGAAACGTTCGAGGTTGTTGGTATATGGGGAAAAACTGGTATCTCCATATATTCCCCGGCGCATGTTGAACATTGGGTGGCAAATGAAGTAGTAGGTTGTACCATTTACTTCTTTGCTTCGTATTTCTACTTTTTCAATTTGTGCTAACATTGGCACATCTAAAGTGCACACAAAAGAACCCGAGTCTTCAACTGTTGTGTTGTAAGAGGGTACTACAATTCTTGCTGAGTATCCTTTTTTTGTGTTAAGCACGCTTGAAAGTGCACCTACGACATCGGCCAGTCCTCCTGATTTTGAAAAAGGAACGGCCTCACTTGTTACCATTAGGATGTTCATATCCCAATGATACACTACTTAACGTTCAAAGTGTAGGAAAAATTGTTTTTTATGCGGTTTGTGCAAAATTAGGAAACTGCAAAAATTGTCGCTGTCTATAGCTTGTCTATGTACTCGCTTGCGTAATGGGCAGCAACTGCACCGTCAGAAGCAGCTGTAACAATTTGTCTAAAAGGCGTATTTCGTACATCTCCTACGGCAAATAGGCCAGGTGTGCTTGTCATCATTGTGCTGTCTGTTACAACAAAGCCGGCTTCATCTGTTTTGCAAAAAGGCACAAGTTGCGTTTGTGGCTGACTTCCTACAAAAATGAAGACTCCGTCAAAATCTTGAGTATCTTCTTCTCCTGTTAAGACGTTTTTGAAAGTTACAGACTTAACTTTATTGTTTTCTCCATTGATGGATATGACTGTAGTGTTGAGTTTTGTTTTTATGCCACGTGTTTCTTGCATGGCTTTTGCAATAGAGGCTTGTGCTCTAAATTTATCTCTTCTGTGGCATATTGTTATATCTTGTGAAAGTTTTGCAAGATACATTGCTTCTTGGCAAGCACTGTCTCCGCCACCACAAACAAGAATTTTTTTATCTCTAAAGAAAGGACCATCACAAGTTGCACAATAGCTTACTCCGTGGCCTGTAAGCTCTTGTTCTCCGGGAACGCCTAAAAGCTTGTGCTTAGCTCCAGTCGCAAGAACAACAGCTTTGGCATGAAAGAGGCCTTCACTTGTTTCAAGCTCAAAAGTTTTGTTTTCAAGAATAGTTATTTTAGAGACAGTTGCATAGACAATTTGGCAACCAAAAGAGGTGGCTTGTGTTTCAAATTTTTCTGCAAGTTCAAAACCTGTAATTTTACCAAGTCCGGGGTAGTTTTCTATTTCGTCAATTATCATGGTTTGTCCACCAGTAGATAATTCTTCAAGAATAACTGTATTTCTGCCGGCTCTTGCGCTATACTGCCCGCAAGAAAGACCTGCAGGACCTGCTCCAATTATCAAAACATCTACTTCTTTAACTTGGTTCATAAATTCCTCTTTCCGGGGTTTTGAAAAACCTCTTTTTTACTCTTATTTAGTCTGTTCTCTTGTCTCTTTAGCTTGTTTTTCTTCTAAAGCAAGTTCTGCATCACTTTTCCTTAGGTACACAGGGCCTTGTCCAA
>CAVDPO010000157.1:2434-4116 GCA_963610855.1 Segatella copri | reverse complement strand
CCTTTCAAGTATTGCTATTGCATGGCTCTATTGTATTGTCAGATTCAAAATGAACCCAATAAAGATTTGGAAGTATAATTTGTGAAACCTTTTCTCCTTCACAATGTTGTATAATAATGAACGAGTAGGAAAAAAAGGAGTTTTTATGAAAAGATTTTTCGTTACATTATTTGTTTTGGTTCTTTGTTTTACAGCTTTTGCAGGTGTAGAATCTAAATTAAATGTCTACGGTGGAACATCATACATGATTTCTCATGTTGGAGCTTCTTATAATCTTGGGAAGTGGGAGTTTGGTGGAACTTTGTATTCTGCATTCCCAAACATTGGTATTATTGGGTATGTGGATGAAATGAAAAACTATGATCCAGCAGGAACAGAAGAGAAGCCAAATCTTTTAAAGCTGTTAGGACAGTCTTTCACTCTTGGTTATGCTGCAAATGTTTCAGCTTCTTATGATGTGATTCCATCTGACAATGTAGATTTAAATCTAGGTTTGTCAATTTCAGGTATGTACACAGAATTCTTAAAGGATTTATTGGGTGTAAAGTTTGGGATCATTTCCGCAGATGTGACAATGAAAGTGCAGTTTAATTTTGCTAAACACAACGGTATTTATATTGCAACAGAGCTTCCTCTTGCTGGTGTGTTAATATCTCAACAGACAACAGAAGAAAATGGCACAACAAAAGGCGCACAATTCTTCACAGTGGCAATGGAAGGATATCCACAAGCCGCTTTGTCTTTGGTTCTTTATACAACAAGAGTTGGCTACGTCTACAGATTCTAAAGAGGCTTTTGCAAAAAACCTAGAAAAAAAAAGAAGCTGTAACATGTTGTCTAAATGACAGTGTTACAGCTTTTTCACATCTGAGACCGGGAAGATTCGAACTTCTGACCCTCAGATCCGCAATCTGATGCTCTATCCAGCTGAGCTACGATCTCGTTTGGCTTGTTTTATTTTGAAAAACATTCAACGCGTGTGTAATATAGGTCATTTTTGATTGTAATGCAAGAGGCTTACTTGTAAGAGCAATTACATTTAATCTTTCTTAATCAAAAAAGCCATTAGAAAAAATCTAACAGCACTTTTTTAATACTTTGTTTTGTTGTTTCGGAGTGACGGGGATTTGAACCCCGGATACCGTTACCAGTATACTTCCTTAGCAGGGAAGCGCCTTCGACCGCTCGGCCATCGCTCCAGTTTAGTCACGGATGGGGAGGGATTCGAACCCCCGGAGGCTTGCACCTCAACGGTTTTCAAGACCGCCTCCTTCGACCACTCGGACACCCATCCATAGCGTTAAAACGATAATGGTACTTTTAATCTTTGTCAATAGACTTGAGACTTCCCATTAAAAGAGAAAACCTTGGGCCAATGTGGGCACATACAGGCTTATATAGGTGCCAATGAACGCACAAAAAGACCAAGAAATTTCAAAAATGCTTATAAATCGTCGCCAAAGCCAAAGTCATCAGAGAGGTCTACGGTATCGGCCTCTGAAGAAGAAGGAGTAGCCAAAGAAACAAAGTCTGTCATCCAAACGTCTTGAGGAAGGCCTGCTAACAATGCCGGAATGTTGATAACAACAGCATCCTTGCCAAAAGGAACATGAAGCTTGTAATCTATGCTCTCTTCTGAGCCTCCCTTTGCCTGTGTAATTGTCAAATGAAGAGTTGTACTC
>CAVDPO010000157.1:0-2424 GCA_963610855.1 Segatella copri | reverse complement strand
TTGTACTCTGACCTTTCATCACAAGCTCTCCTCGTTCGCGAGCGTAAAGCTTCTTGTTGTCGTTGTTACGGGCAGAGACTTCAACTTTGTACATGGCAGAATAAGAGGCTCCGTCATTTTCAAAAGTTTTATTATCAACGTACACAATATGTTTACGACCAATAAATAGCATGATTATAGCAATTATCAAAAGGAGCGTAATTGCACCTAGTCTGTACCAAAATGATTTATCAACTTTAATATCCTTCTTGGGACTCATATTAAGCCTCCTCTTGAGAAGTCAACGTTGCCGGAGAAGAGACACCAGATGGGGCCATAGCTTTTTGAGCCATAGCAAGTTCTACACCTCCCAAACTCTTAACGCGTCGTTTCTTGCTTTCATACATTGCAAGAGCCACAGTAATGACCCCGTATGAGACAAAGACTCTAAAATATTCACCAATCATAGAGTCTCCGGTTATCACAGCGCCAGTTGTAGGCGCAACAATGAACATAAGATGGAAAAGTGTAACGCCTAAGAACACGTTGCCAATAGAAGCCTTGTCAACAGACGCCCCTCCAACCAAAAGAGCTGCAATACAGAACATACCAATTTGAGAGTGAGCAGTATATGTAGACAAGTTCCCAATATTTTGGAGATAAATAATCATGCCAAAACCGGCAAAAACAGTAGAAATAATGATTGAAATAACACGCGTCTTTTCAACCGCAATACCAGAGGCACGTGCAACTTCCATATCTTGACCAACAGCCCTCATGTCTTGACCAAGTTTTGTCTTTCTAAACCAACAAATAAAAAGACACATAAGACCAATAATAAGGAACGTCAAGACAGGAATCTTTACTCCACCAATACGAATAGCCCAAACATTGTCCAAAGCCTGACGCATATCCAAAAGGCTAACAGTATTTCTAATACCATACCCACGAGGAAGCAAAACATCATCATGAATAATTGGAATAATCACGCCCATACCAAAAAGAACTAGCAACTGATATATACCATTTACAAAATAATTCATGATGTAGCCAGTTATCATCTCCCTGCCCTTTGCTTTATTCATGATGGTACCGCAAAGCCAACCAAGGAAGACCGATATTGGAATGGAAATAATCATTGCAAGAACTATGCCGGGAATGCCGGCTATACGCCAGTCACACACAAAAATTAAACCAATCTCTCCCGCCATTGCCCCAAGAGTCATACCAAAGTTAAGACCCATACCGGCAATAATTGGAATAAGGAGGCTCAAAATCAAAAAAGAATTACGAGCAATTCTTGTAATTATCTCAGACAAAAGAAAACTTACAGAGAACCCAGAAACAGGAATACAAACAGCACAAATAGCAATAAACATAAAAGGAACAGAATTATTCCTAATAAAAGAGCCTGACTTTTTTAAGATATTCCCATTTTTAGCACTACTAACTTTTCTAACATTTTTAGCGGAAGCATTGTTTTGTTTCATTTCTTTCACACAACCTTTTTTCATCTTGTTGCCCCCGATTTTCTTGTAAGAGCATAGAGAATCATTCCATTAGAAACGATTGTTCTAATAACCTCACTAATATCCAAACCTTCTCCTGTGAGCATAATCATTAAGTTATTAATAATAGTAGGAGTCATTGTGACAATGCCTTGGAACAGGAAGGTACCAATAATGACATTCTTAATATTAGCCTTATTAACAGTGGCACCACCAATCAAAATGGCCGATACCGCAGGTAGAGCCATGTTGAAAGGCGCCATATAAAGCTGAATCCATCCAAAACCTTGCTCATAAACTAAAATTCCAATAGCTGCAAGCCAAGTAGACATTACAACAGAAAGAAGTCTAATAAAATCAACATTAATTCCAGAAGCCTTAGCAAACGTTGGGTTTGAGCCTACAGCCGTCATTGCGGTTCCTGTTTTTGTGTGTAGAAATGCCCACATTCCAAAAGCAAGAACTGCGAAGAAAAGAATTGTCCCAGTAGGAAACACAAAGTGCCCTATTGTTATTTTTAAGAAATTAGAAAGAGCTCCATTAAAAAAACCTTCAAGAGAAATCGTCGTTCTAAGACCCTTTCCTGCAAAACCCCAAACCATAGTTGGACTTGAATAAGGCAAAAGAAGCCACATCATACACATAAAAGAGACAGCTGAAAACCCAACGTACGTTGCAATCATCATCTCTCCACCTTTTATCTTATTCAAAAGCCATCCATAGCCAGTTCCTAAAACAATAGCAAAAGGTGTTGCAAACACAATAGCCATGAAAAAGCTAAAACCACCAGAAAAACCGGCTTCAATAGAAAGTGTCGCTCCAAGAAGGCCCGATATAATCCCCAAAGGAAGTCCAAAGTTCAATCCACAGCCAGAATGAATCATTGGAACCATAGCCAAGACAAGAACAGCATTCCAGCTAAAGCGGTTCACAGTGT
>CAVDPO010000156.1:0-6181 GCA_963610855.1 Segatella copri | reverse complement strand
GCTCCAAAGTTACCAATGCCAGCTGTTAAGTCAATTTTTATTTCTGATTCTTGATAAATATTGTAGTATTTCGTTGCATCACTAGAACTTGTGTTTTCAACTGTGTAATCAAACCCTAACGATAGTGCAATCATTTTTCCTATAAATGTTCCCTTTAGGCCAGAAGCCGGATATACAGGAAATATTTCTCCACTGTTTGGCTTAAAAGAGTCTTGAAAACTTAAGTCTAATACAAAAGAGTTGTCTTCTCCCATGAAAAAAAGTGCTGCTGGGTTTACAATTGAAGGATGCCTAGAATCACTTACGGCTATTCCAATGCCTCCCATTGAGCGTAAGCGAACACTGGAGGATCCAGCAAAAGCTAAAAAGTTAACTAGGCACAGTATAAAAGCAACAAGAACTATCTTTTTTGTGTTTCTCACAATTCTAAAACTCTTTTTGAGGTTCTTGCAAAACAACCTTAGGGCGTTTTACACAATCTCAACTGTCTATTATTTTGATTTATCTTGAGAAAGGCATTCTTCTAATGCACTCGCAAGTTGGTCTGGACATGAAGAACTCCTAGAGCCACAACGAATGCCTTTGAGCTTTGTGATTACATCATTGGCTTTCATTCCATTGCAAAGGGATATAATTCCCTTGTGGTTGCCATCACAGCCTCCCACAAATTCTACTTTTGTGATGACATCATTGTCATCAAGTTCAACACTAATTAGTCTTGCACAAATGTTTTTTGGTGTATATTCAATTTTTTTCATGCCACAAATATAGCAGAAAAAAAGACTGAAAAAAAGACTTGTGATACAATAAAAGTATGCCTGAGCATAAAGTTTACTTTCATGTCGATTTGGATGCTTTCTTTGCCTCTGTAGAACAACGAGATAACCCACAGTATAGAGGAAAACCTCTTATAATTGGGATGCTTGGAAAAAGGTCTGTTGTTTCTACTTGTTCGTATGAAGCTCGCAAGTATGGAGTACACTCTGCAATGCCAAGTTTGCAAGCTCTAAAGTTATGCCCCAATGGAATTTTTGTCCCGGGTAATATGGCTCTTTATGCAAAAGTAAGTAGGCAAGTGATGGCAATACTCAAAGAATATGCTCCCTCAATGAGACAATGCTCAATAGATGAAGCAAGCCTTGACATGACAGGAACTCAACGTCTTTTTGGACCTCCTAGAGAACTTGCTATGAAAATTAAAAACAGAGTTAAGCAAGAAGTTGGTATTACTATGAGTATTGGGATTGCAACTTCTCCTTTTATTGCAAAAATGGCAAGTGATTACAATAAACCAGACGGCCTTTGCGCTGTGTCTCCAGGAAAAGAACAAATGTTTATTGACACAATAGGGCTTAGCAAAATATGGGGTATTGGCAAAAGTGGTAAGAAAATTCTAGAACAACACAAAATAATGACGACAACACAGGCTAGAGCTTATTCTCTTGATGAGTTAAAGCGTATTTTAGGAAACTCTTTTGGTGAGTTTCTTTATAATGCTTGTAGAGGTATTGATACTGGAATGATGTCTCAAAACGCTAAGAGTCATTCAATTTCAACAGAAACAACTTTCATTGAGGATATTGTTAGCGAGACTTCCTTGCACCAGGTTCTTTTAAGCATGAGCCACGAGCTTATGGGTCGTTCTATTGATGAAAAAATAATTGGCCGTACAGTTGGTCTAAAACTTAGGTGGGGTGATTTTAGAACTATTACAGTGCAAGAGTCGCCATCTGTTCCAATACTAAATGCAGATATGATTTACTCTATTGCAAAAAAACTTCTCTCTTCAAAGTGGAAACCCGGTGAAGGGATTAGGCTTATTGGCCTTGGCCTTTACAATACTTATGAAGGTGATATGCCAATACAAGATAATTTATTTTTTGAAGATGAACACAAAAAGAGAAAAATGGATAAAACTGTTCATGAACTTGGTACTAAAGGCTATACTCTTGTGAAAGCATCTGAGCTAGAGAAAGACTATTGAGGATTTTGGTATCTTTGAGGTTTTTGCAAAAACCTCATTTAATTCTCATCGTTGGTAAGTTTCTTATTGCAAGTTTTGTACAGCAACCATTTCCAAAAACATTGGAGATATAAGAGACAAAAGCGTTTGTTTTCTCTTGTGGAATGTAGGCCTCAATTGTGCCAGCAAATCCTCCCCCTTGAACTCTAAAAGCTCCGCTGTCTTTCAAAAAATGCTCTGTCATAGCATAAGCTAGTGAAATTCCTTGGACAGTTGTGCAGTTTGGGCTATAGATGTTTTGTAAGAATTTGTAAGAAGACTCTCCGCTTTCTTTGACTAGAGTAAGGTATAAATTAAAATCTTTGCACTTTAATGCTTGAAGCATTTTCCCAGCACAGTCGTTTTCTCTAAAGAAATGGTAGGCTCTAAGAATTGCTCTATCATTTGATAATTGAGTTCTCAGAGTCCCTACTTGTTCAAAAAAGTCATTAGGATTTACATCACGTAATGTTTCTTTTCCAAAGTATTTTGCAACTTGTTTCATCTCAAATGGAATAGAAGCATAGTCATTTGTTAAATCTGCATGGCTTCCACCTGTATTTACTACAACGTAGTCGTATCCGTAATCTTGAAAATCTACGTGAATTGGCTCAATTATTGGCTCTTTTTGGTTTTTGAAATCTATACCAACTATGCCACCATTTGCACATGCAACTTGATCCATAAGACCACAAGGTTTTCCAAAATAGAGGTTTTCTGCTTCTTGTCCAATAATTGCAAGTTCTGTTGTTGTAAAACGCCCATCATTAAAGAGCTCGTTAAAAATCGTACCAAGCAAAACTTCAATTGCTGCAGAGCTACTTAGTCCAGAACCTTTGAAAATATTTGAATTTGTGTTTGCTTCAAAACCGCCTATAAAGCCACCTCTTTTTACAATTGCAGCAGCAACACCTCGTATAAGTGCTTCTGTCGTTCCAAATTCAGACTCATTTTCTCTAAGATTAGAAATATTTGCATGAATTGGAGGATAGTCTTCGCTTAATAGTGTTACGTTATAGTCTAAAGTTTCGTGTACGACAGCAATGATGTCCAAGTTAATTGAGCCGGCAAGGACTTTTCCATGGTTGTGGTCTGTGTGGTTGCCTCCAAGTTCAGTTCTTCCAGAAGTAGAAAATAATGCTTGTGGCATAGTCCCAAAAAGTCTAACATGTTGGTTTTCTAAAGTTTCCAACCTTGCTAAAACATCTTTTGAATTTGCTCCTTTGCCGTATAATCCAACAATATCCATCACTTAGCCTCCCTAAAACCTTAGCTACAAAAGTATATAATGAAATGTCGCACCGGTATAGAATTTTTCCTTTTTTTGCAAAAGATATGTATTTTATTCCACATCTTCCGTCTGTACAAATTCTTTTGAGCGCTTCTTTTAATTTTGTGCAATTCCAATTTCTTAAAATGCCAAAGAAGGGGTTTAGAGTATCGGCATTATTTACAACTGAGTTATCGCAGTTGCCTGTAAGTATGTATGAGGCTTTTTCTAATGTGTATTTGAAAGCAAACATTTTTGTGAAGTCTCTAAGGATAAGTTCTTCTGATGATTTTTGAACAACTTTTCCAAGGCATACGTCACATCCTGTGCATTCAAGTTTCTCTATTCCCATTCCTTTCAAAAGACCATGGCGCCTACATCTATGTTGTTCGAAGACTTCCTGTAATGCTGAAATATTGTTTGGATGCTTGGCCTTAGGTTCTTTTAGTACCCATGCAATGGATGTTTTTCCATCTCTTCCAGCCCTGCCCGATTCCTGTAAATATTCTTCAAACGTATTTGGTAAACGATGGTGAATAACTGTTCTAATTGATTTTACGTCAACGCCCATGCCAAAAGCACATGTTGTTACAAGTACTCCATTTTTGGTATTAGAGAACCACCTCTCTAATGTTTCTCTTTCACTTCGCGATAGTCCTGCATGGTAGTATTTTATTTGAGGTATAGGTGCTGTGGGTGTGTGGTTTGACCGTCCTTTTTGTGCCCGTTTATATAAATCTCGTGTTATCTCATAGCATAATTGATGTGCTTCATGACGTGTTCTACAAAAGATTATTGCAGGCTTTTGACAATGTTCTACTATGTCTACAGTTGCATTGTTTAAGTCTAAAGTAGGGTATGTTGCATAGATAATGTTTTCTCTATCTATATCACCTTGAATAATTAGAGGTCTTGATGGAAATAAGTGTCCATTTATGGCCTCTACAGTGTTTTTTGATGCTGTTGCTGTAAAAGCAAGCACTTGTTTTGGCATAAGACTTGCGACTGCTTTTTTAAGATTTGCATAATGAGGTCTAAAGTCCTTTCCCCACTGCTCAATGACATGTGCTTCATCAATAACAAGAAGACTTATCCTGTATTGCTTAAGCTTATTTATTATTCTTTTTTGCAATAATGTTTCTGGAGTTGTCATTATTATTTTTGTTTTTATTTTTAGTTCTAGCATATCGCTATTGTTAGAACTTGACATATCTAATTTGTCCCATATTGTTTGGCGTTGGGCTTTTGTTTGACCTCCTCTAAGAACAACGCAGTCAAGGCCAGCTTTTTCTAGTTTCATCTTTTGGTCATTCATTAAAGCTAAAAGAGGATAGACAATTACTGTTAGATTCTTGCAAAGAATTGCAGGAAGAAGGAAACATAAAGACTTTCCTGTACCTGTAGGAAGAATTACAAGTTGATGTCTAACAAAAGCTCCCGCATCTTGTTCTAAAATTCTTTGAATGACCAATAGTTGAAAGGGCTTTAATGTTTCGATATTAAAAAGTTCTTTTGCACTATGTTTTATTTTTTCTGTTAAGTTTTCTACTTTTTTGTTTTCGTATTTGTTGCTGTTTAAGATGCTTACATTAAAATTTCTATTAAATTCACTCATGGGAAACCTCTATAAATGTAATACAAATAACAAGAAGCTTTTATTCACATCTTATTGAATCTTTCTAAGTTGAAATTCTATTCCCACAAATCAAAAATATGATATAATTGGGATGCTCGTTATACAAAGAAAAGAGTGAACTGTATGTCTGTTAGGCAAAAGGTTCGGGAAGGGAACTGAAATCTTTTATAAGAAATTGGTTCCTTTTTCTCTTTAGTGGGGTTTCAAAGAGGTTTTTGCAAAACTGCTTTTGCTAAAAGCTGTTTGAAGAAGGGGAGGAGTTGTCTTGAAAAAGAGCGTTGTTATCTTTGTTGCTCTGTTTGTTTCTACTGCAATATATGCAAACACTGTTGGCGTTTCATTGTCTTATTCCCATAACATGGAATATTCACAAAAGATAATTGAAGAAGTAAAATATATAAATCAAGATTTTGCAGTTCGCATTATTGAACACAGTGGCAAGGAACTTAGGTTAGATGCGCAGTATTTGACTTCTACAAATAAGTTTTTACGCCATAGATTTCTTCTCAACAGCTCTTTTGTCTATGAAATGGGGGGGGGGCTGGAGCGGTCTTGGATATATGTTAAATCTTCTTTTGCAAGGAGATAATATATACCTAGGAATTTCTGCCGGAGCTCAAATTTCATTAGCTTATAGCACATATTTTTCACAATTATTATTCACTGCATCTCCGGTTATAGAAGTTGTTGGAGGTCTTGATTTTGACAAGTTTGAATTTTTTGCTTATATGAGTCTTGTTTCTCCTTTTGAGAGAGATTGGAAAACAACTCCTACCTTGGGTGCAAAAGCACTTGTCTATCTTGCATCTTCACACTGGATTGGAGCTGAAGTATTTATAAAATTTGCTGAATATATGACTGACACTCGCACCTTAGTTGATGCGTTTGGTCTTAGAATTTCATGTGAAGTAAGGCTTGACAGCGCAAATGGCACCATCCACAACGCTAATACACAAAGAGGATTATACAAATGATTTCCATTAGACCACTATTATTGTTCTTTCTCGTTTGTATTTTGGCATTGTGTTTGATCTCTTGTGATTATAACAAAGACGTGATTAACAACATAAATGAAAACCCTTTCATGACGGTCTATGACTTTGGTGCTCTAGAGCAATCACAAGAACTGGTTATTGTGAGTGATGTCCACTTAGGAAGAGAAGAGTATGATGAAGGTGTTTTTCGTTATGATGATGCATTTGAAACATTCCTAAAGAACAAAGAAACAGAAAAGCACTTTGCGGTTCTAATTTCTTTGGGGGATATGCTAGAT
>CAVDPO010000155.1:0-4816 GCA_963610855.1 Segatella copri | reverse complement strand
CCAGTTCCAATACAAGTTTCTGAAACACGCACTATGGCAATTCTTGCGTATGGTGAGTCACTAGTAATCTCTGATAAATCCTTTCCTATGAGAAGAATCTCATCTTGAGGCACAAAATTGATATTTGTTGTTACTAAAGTATTGCCTACTGCCGGTAGGTTATGTCCTCCAAGCTCATACGCCATGTCTGACTGTAAGATCATCATTGCTTTGCCAGCATCTTGCCATGCTCTACTGACAGGGTCAGCTGCATTTCCTACAGGAAGGTTCTTTGTAACGGAGTTTTCATTGATACTATACGCTTCTAGAGATGTAAGAATATCACTGATAATCTCATCATAAAGTCTCATAGATGTGTGTCTCTTTTTATCTTGTCATAATGTTTTGATATTAATGGCTCTATTGCGGCCATGAGTTTCATATCTAGATTAAAGAAGTAAACGATAAAGCTCAAACCAAAGAGACTTACTAATACAATTGCAATAATTAGAAGTATATGAAGAAATGTTGCCATATTAAACTGCTCCTTCTTTTGCCATTCCTTTTTGACGTGCAAACTCTGCTGCACCAAGAGCTCCCATTAACTGTGGGTCTATTGATAGATCAATGACTTTCAAATTCAATACTTTTTCTATAGCCTTCTTTAAGCCGTCATTCTTTGCACATCCACCGGTTAGTGTGATGCTGTCAACAGCTCCTGCTTTTTTTGACATAACGAAGCAACGTTTTGCAACTGATAACTCAATTCCTGCAGCAATCTCGTCCATGGGTTTTCCTTCTCCTACTAAAGAGATGACCTCTGATTCTGCAAATACGGTACACTGTGATGTGATTGGAATTACGTTTTTTGCTTTTAATGATAGTTTGGAGAACTCTGATAAGTCCATTTCAAATGCTTTTGCCATCGCCTCAAAGAAGCGTCCGGTTCCGGCAGCACATTTGTCATTCATAGCAAAGTTTAGGACGGTACCATCGGTATCAATGGCAATTCCTTTTACGTCCTGGCCTCCAATATCAATGATTGCTTTGACAGTTGGGTCTGCTACATGCACGCCCATAGCATGGCAAGAAATCTCTGAGATATTCTCATCTGCAGAAGGCACCTTGTTGCGCCCGTATCCGGTACCTACCAAATAAGCCAAATCTTTTGCCGTTTTCAAATCAGGGACCTGTTTTACTGCTTTCTCAATGGATTCTTCACAAGAAAGAACCGCATTAATACGACTACGAAGTGTGACATCTGCCACCATCTTTCCTGTTTCATCTATAATAACACATTTTGTATAAGTTGATCCGGAATCACATCCGCCATAATATTTCATTTTAATCCTCCTGGTTTTCCAAGAATGCGCATCTTTTATCTTGAATGCTCGTTCTTTATTATGAATGCTTCTGTCTTACCATGAATGCTCGTCTGGTAATATTTCTAGAGACGGATCCAATGGTTCTTCTTTGAACACAGTTCTCATATATCTATTGACCTGATCTCTCACGCCTTGTCTAGATACAATACGAGGATCAAACAAATCGTGTGTTACCCAAACTAGATGAATTCCTTTTTCTCTAGCTTTTTCCTCAAACTGGCCATGCATGCCATCAAGAGCTTTACATGCCATGTGCTCCCAAAGAATGACCATATCTGCATTGAACTCTTCACAGAACTCCCAAAGATCGTCAAGCAGTACCTTGTAACCTCCATGGGTACGGTTTCTCATAATCATGTTTTCTGTAAGCCAAGCCATATCATAGTATGCCTTTTCGCGGTTTTCTGGAGTATCTTCCTCTGCAATCATGTTGGTATTGACCATAGAAAGCATGTCAGTTAATGGAACAATGCCCCAACAGTTCAAGATCCAAAGCAAAAAGTCCATATAAAAGTGTGACTGCACTCCCCAAACGATTGCTCTGTGACGATACTCTTTTGCCATCTTCATCTTATTCTTGTATGCTTGATTTGCAAGAGCTGTAAGTTTGCGGTCCACTTTGACAAACTCTGGTACTTTTCCACAAATAGCCATGTAGTTGGTCTCTGTGTACAGGGCAAGGTTTGAACCAAAGACTTGAGGATAGTCTGTCTTATTCATATCAAGCCATTCCATGCGGTGTTTTGTGGACTCGTTGACTCGTTTTGCACACTCAAAGTAGTATGACCAATCCCATTTTTCACCTGTCTTTTCTTCAATAAAGGCAATACAGTTTTTGATTTCTTGTGCTGCGTAATCTTGTACGTCGTCTTCTTTGTGGCGCAATGGAGCAGCTAGCTGAAAGATTGGAATACCATCTTCTAATTCCAACCTTTTGGCAATACCTCCGTTACTCATAAGAGAACCGTCGCATGTTGTATTGCACTGTACAGCACATGCTCCTAGAATTGGTGCATCATCATCAATTGAAACTCCAAGTTCTGCCTCTGGCATGGGGCAAACATCTCCAGCAAGTCCAAATTCTTGCGCCACGTCAATATAATGCAAGGCAGCTGTTTGGTTCAAAAGAACGGGAACATATGTTGATGGTGTTTCACGGGACAATCCTTTTAGGGTAGGGAAGCCCATCATGACAGCTGTCATTTCATTCTCATCTACCAAAACAACTTTTTTTGAAAACTGCTTGTCATTACCAATGCGACGATCTCCACGAAAGAGATTGTCAAGAAGTTTTGCTACATCATAAACGACTAAATCTTGCTCTAAATGGCACATTCTAAGATACGGACCACGAAGCCCTTGTGTGTGTTTATCTACCATCATTGGGACGGCCAAATAGTTTAGCATCCAGCGATAGCGGAACATGGCTTTAATATTTCTAGGCTTGATGATAAAGCCTGCTAATTGCTTCATAATATAAAGCCAACGTGTGTAATCATAAAATGTGTCCTTAAAGCCACGCCATTCACGTCTGCTTCGTACTTTTCCTTTGGTAAAAAATCTACCTAGTGCTTCTTTTCCTATTTCTTTTGCCATTATTTCTTTCCCCCTTGAATCTTCTTAATTTCAATGCTCTCTACAAATGCTTGCACACGTGTGCGCATTTGACCGGAAGATCCAATGGAATAGGGTCTATCAACAGCAAGTACTGGATAACCATGCTCATCACGAAGCACAATGGTTCCAATCATACGCTCGTAAGCCCATGGATCACAAAATTTCATTTGTTCGTAAATAATACCGTCTGCGTTATATTCCTTGGCAAGGTTTGCAACGTAATCTCGTCTACCTGTCATTTTGGCCATATCCCAATAACGAGGGCACTGTGCTCTTTCTTGTACCTGCCGGCAAATTTGTTTTACTACGTCTTCGTCATCGTTTAAGATGATTTCATCACGTCCTGGCAAAGAGCCATAGCAAAAACGGTCTGCACATACATAAGCGCCTGATTCTTCCACTAGTTTGATTACATCTACATCATCTACTTCGGAACCAACAAAAACGACACGAGCACGGTATTTGCTAGGGGAGTCGGGTTCCCTGTTTTTGATTTCTTCCAAAGTTTCTTTGAGTTTATCAAGGATTAAATGTTTGGGGACTACATAGCTTACTAAGGTAAGAATGTGGAATTCGTAGCCTGTTACACGCGGATTAGTTTCTTTTCTAAAATCTCCTATTTGACGAATTACGCGACATATTTCGTTGTGTTGTTCGACTGCTTTTCGTATAGCAGCATTGGAAGTATCAATACCATACTTTTCTGCTAATGGTTTTAGAATATGGTTGCGACACTGCAAAGTGTACATTTGTAGAGCATTGTCGTCATTTTTTTGAGGGATTTCCATGTATTCCCAGAAAAATTCGTCCTTGCCTTCTCCCATAGTTTTAAGTAGTTCCATGTTCTCTACACAACGGTTCATCATGGAACACCCGTCAGGTGTTATAAGCCCATCTACGAAATTGTAACCACCCTCAATAGCTCTTTCTAAAAGCGCTCTACTGTATTCACACAAGAAACTTGTCATGTAGTAGGTGGCCATCTCCATAGAGCCTGTACGAGGAGCACGCAGTCTTACAGAAAAAGTTCCCGGAAGATTTAAGAGGGGTTCTGGGACATTCTCACACGTTGTTGCAATACACTTAAGACCCTCGTCCTGTGCCTTTCGCACAAGTTCGTTATTGGCATCTTCTAATAACTTTTCAAAATAATATAGGTGTTTTAAATCTTTCACTATTGCCTTCCTTTAACACTTCTAAGATTCCTATACAAATTAGGGCTTCTCGTGCGCCCTTGACGATTGTAGCATTATCATCTAAATAAAATATGCTCTTTCCTTTTAGATCGAACTCTGCTAATGAAGCATCTGATAATATGTAGGAGAGCACCGGAATATCGCCAAAATCCATATATTGTTTGACATTTTCATTTGGAAGGCGATTTGCAATTATACCAACTTTGTCGTACATGACGAGTTCGTCTGCCACTTGTTTGATAGTTTTTACAACTTGAGTACCTTTTTTTGAAGAGTCTGTGACTAGTATAAGGTGCGTTACTTTTTCCATTACACGACGGTTAATTTGTTCAATGCCTGCTTCGCCGTCAATTACAATATAATCATAATTTTCTGCCAAAAGACTAATGACTTCTTTTAGATAACTATTGATTTTACAATAGCAACCTGCTGCCTCTGGTCTTCCAATTGCAATAAAAGAAAAGCCATTCATTTCAACGAGTGCGTCGAAAATACGGGATCTTGCTTCTCCTAATAATTCAATTGCTGCCTTTGCGTTGCCATCTTCGGCATTTGCAACTACTTCTTTGCGAATATCGTCTATTGTGAGTTTTACTTCTACTCCTAGTGCTGTAGATAATCCAACAGCAGGGTCTGCAT
>CAVDPO010000154.1:34953-42754 GCA_963610855.1 Segatella copri | reverse complement strand
GCATTAGAGCCAGTGACATATATGTCATATTTTTTACTATTATGAAAACTATTTATAGCAAGTTCAAAATTTTTACATAGTTGGACTTCATCTATCAATAAAATATTTTCTTTTTGTGGAATATATCTTTCTTCTACATATTGATATAGCTTCTTGTAGTCTTTTATTTCATCAAAAGAGAGGTCAAAATAATCAATAAATATAATGTTAACAGTCTTACTACTAGATGTTAGAAATTGTATATATGATTTTAATAATTCCGATTTCCCTGAACGCCTTATTCCTGTAATAACTTTTATGTCTGGGGTTCCTCTTAATGAGATGATTTTGTCTAAGTAGTCTTTTCTGTTAATAAGTTTCATAAATACCCACTTTCAAAACTTAAGAATTTTTCAAGTTTTGAAAACTTCTCTGAAAAGTACTTTAGCATACACTTTCAAAACTTACAAGATTTTGAAGTTTTGAAAGTGTAGCTATAAAAAAGCGAAAGTTTCTAAGGCTTTTGCAAAACCTTTTACAAACATTTTCCAAAAAAACATTTACAAAAAAATAAGTTGAGTTATTTGTTTTTATACATTATCTTTGCTCACATGAGAGAGAGTTTGAAAAACGAAGTATACATTACAGGACACAGGAATCCAGATATGGACAGTCTTTGTGCCGCCTATGCTTATGCTGTTCTAAAGAGTTCTATAGATAGAATTCATGAGTACAAGGCAGTGCGTTGTGGGCATCTTTCAGATAGCGTAAAAGGACAACTTGAAATTTTGGGTATTGAGGCACCTCCTTACATGAGAGATGTTCATCCCAAAGTTGGAGATGTCATGAGAACAGGAGAGTCAAGTATTGACTGTAAAGCTCCAATATTTGACCTCATGAACATTTATGATAAGACAAGGCCATCGGCTGTTGCTATATTTGACGGCGAAACATTCAAAGGGCTTTTGAGCATTGACGACATTACTTCTTGGTTTCTTGAAGATAATGCAAGCGGTAGCCCAATTTACAAGTTCAATAGTGCAAACTTTGGAAAGGTCATGCCTGGTAGATATTTGAGTGCGCAAGATAAAGAATGTGAATTTCATGCTTCTATAAAGGCCGATATTAACGACATAGAGAACCCAAGTGAAAGCCTAGTTGTTATGGCTTACGGCAAGGATGAGAATGCAAGGAAAAAGTTTGAAAAAGCAATAGCAATGAAAGTGCCTGCAATAGTCTTAACTGGCATGAATGACGGAGAAACTCCAAGTATAGGAGCGTTTGAGGGTATTGTTTATGCTTCTCAAGTTGGACTTGCAGAGACCATTAGACGACTTAGAATGGCTCCAAGTATTTATACCATAATGGGCCAACAGGGACCACTTTTGCAAATAGATGACTTTTTTGATGTTGCAAAAGAACAGCTTTCTTCTTCTAAACTTAGAGGACTTGCTGTTTTTGAAGAAGGTAAATATGTTGGGTTTGTTACAAGAAGATGTTTTCTTAAAAAGCCTAGATATAACGTAATTTTGGTTGACCATAATGAGCCAGAGCAAAGCATAAGAGGCATTGAGACTGCAGAGATAAAAGAGATAATTGACCACCATAGACTTGATGCTCCAAAGACAGACTTACCAATTTTCATTGACTCAGAGCCCCTTGGAAGTACCTGCACGATTATTTATCAGTTGTACCTAAGAAATAATGTTGTGCCAGATAAGATTACAGCTAAAGTTCTTCTTGCGGGAATTTTAACAGACACAATCATTCTTAGAAGCCCAACTACGACAGGAATTGATATTTGGTCAGCAGAACGCTTAGCTCCTATGAGCGGTGTAGAGAATCTTGAAGAGTTTGGAAGATCTCTTTTCACTAATGTTGGAAGTCTTGCTACAAGAGAGCCAGAAACTGTGATTTCTAGTGATTTTAAGACTTACAAAGAGGGCAATATTTCTCTTGGAATTGGTCAGTGTGAAGTCCAAACTTTACAGGATGTCAAAGAATATAAAGACAGTTATCTTGAGGCTTTAGAAAAGATAAAACGTCTTAATCATCTTGATTGGGTTATGCTCATGATAACAGATGTCCTCAAAGGACAAAGCCTTTTGTTGACAACAGACTATGCACTAGAAAGTAAATTTTCTTATGAAAAACTTTTTGACCATGTCTATGATATTCAAGATACGCTTTCAAGAAAGAAACAGCTCTTGCCTGAACTTATCCACATTATTAACAATTAAGCAGTAAGCTCATTTTGCAAAAACCTCTGTAAAAGGTTTTGTAAAAACCTAAATTGTGCCTCGCCAAACTTGCAAAACTTGCCACAAAGGTCAATTTTGTGATGTTTTTGACGGGGTTATATTTTCTTCTACATAACGGATATAAGCACGTAATAATGGTCAAAAGTAACAAAAAAATGTAGGTTTAATATGTTTTGGAGGAACTTAGTAGATGAAGAGTCAAAAACGTGTTTCCATTGATTGCGTACAAGCCCTTGAAAATGCTCTTGTTAGAGTTAGAAAAGCTCAAGAAGAGTATTCTACATACACTCAAGAGCAAGTTGATAAAATCTTTTTAGCGGCTGCAATAGCTGCAAACCAAGCAAGAATTCCACTCGCTAAGATGGCTGTTGAAGAAACCGGGATGGGTATAGTTGAAGATAAAGTCATAAAAAACAATTATGCTGCAGAGCACATCTATAATGCTTATAGAAATACAAAGACTTGTGGAGTTGTTGAAGAAGATAAGGCTTATGGGATTAAAAAGATTGCTGAGCCCGTTGGTGTAATTGCAGCAGTTATTCCTACTACAAACCCAACTTCTACAGCTATTTTCAAATGTCTATTAGCTCTTAAAACAAGAAATGCAATTGTTATAAGTCCGCACCCACGAGCCAAAAATAGCACAATAGCTGCTGCAAAGATTGTTCTTGATGCTGCAGTTGCTTCTGGTGCTCCTGAAGGCATTATTGACTGGATAGATGTTCCAAGTTTGGATTTAACTAACCTTGTTATGAAAGACTGCGACCTTATTTTGGCAACTGGTGGTCCAGGAATGGTAAAAGCTGCATATTCGTCTGGAAAACCTGCTGTTGGTGTAGGTCCTGGCAATACTCCTGCTGTTATAGATGAGAGCGCAAACATTGTTCTTGCTGTGAGTTCTATAATTCACTCTAAGACTTTTGATAATGGAATGATTTGTGCATCTGAGCAATCTGTAATTGTTCACAAGAAAGTTTATGAGGCTGTTAAAAAAGAGTTTCAGTTAAGAGGCTGTCATTTATTGAATGCTCAAGAGTTAGATAAAGTTAGAAAGACAATCCTTATTAATGGTTCTCTTAATTCAAGAATTGTTGGGCAGTCTGCTGCAAAGATTGCAGAGCTTTCTGGTTTTGAAGTTCCAAGTTCTACAAAAATTCTCATTGGTGAAGTTGAAAGTGTAGAGCTTTCTGAGGAATTTGCTCATGAAAAACTTTCTCCTGTACTTGCAATGTATAAGGCTAAAGATTTTGATGATGCTGTTGAGAAAGCAGAGCGTTTGATCTCTGACGGGGGATATGGACATACGGCATCGGTCTATTTGGATGTTGTTTCACAAGGTGAAAAACTTGCCAAGTTCGAAGCGCGCATGAAAACGTGCCGTATTTTGGTAAATACTCCGTCTTCTCAGGGTGGAATTGGAGATTTGTACAATTTTAAGCTTACTCCGTCGCTTACTCTTGGTTGTGGCTCGTGGGGTGGCAATAGCGTAAGTGAAAATGTTGGAGTGAAGCACCTTTTGAACATTAAGACTGTTGCGGAGAGAAGAGAGAATATGTTGTGGTTCAGAGCACCTGAAAAAGTTTATATAAAGAAAGGATGCCTTCCTGTTGCGCTTGACGAGTTAAAGAATGTCATGGGCAAGAAGAGAGCATTTATTGTAACCGATAGTTTCTTGTACAAGAATGGGTATACCAAGCCAATTGATGCCAAACTTGATGAAATGGGCATTGTGCATGAGACTTTCTTTGATGTTGAGCCTGATCCAACTCTTGCTTGTGCTAAGAAGGGGGCCGCTCTTATGACAGCTTTCCAGCCCGATTGTATTATTGCTCTTGGCGGTGGTTCTGCTATGGATGCAGGTAAGATTATGTGGGTTCTTTATGAGCATCCAGAAGTGGATTTCATGGATATGGCTATGCGCTTTATTGATATTAGAAAGAGAGTTTATACTTTCCCAAAGATGGGCGAAAAAGCATATTTTATTGCTATTTCTACTTCTGCTGGAACTGGAAGTGAAGTGACTCCTTTTGCTGTCATTACAGATGAAACTTCCGGGGTTAAGTACCCACTTGCTGACTACCAACTTCTTCCTAATATGGCAGTTATTGATACAGATTTACACATGACAGCTCCAAAGGGCCTCACTGCTGCCTCTGGTATTGACGCTGTAACGCACGCCCTAGAGGCTTATGCTTCTGTTATGGCAACCGATTATACCGATTCCCTTGCTCTTCAAGCTCTTAAGGTTATTTTTAAATATTTGCCACGTGCTTATGACAACGGTCTTACAGACATTGAAGCTAGAGAGAAAATGGCAAATGCTGCAACAATGGCAGGTATGGCTTTTGCAAATGCCTTCCTAGGTGTATGTCACTCAATGGCTCACAAGTTAGGTGCTTTTCATCATCTTCCACACGGGGTTGCAAATGCTCTAATGATTGAGGAAGTCCTTAGATTTAATGCATCTGAGGCTCCTTCAAAAATGGGTACATTCTCTCAATATGACCATCCTCATACTCTTGAGCGTTATGCTACAATTGCAACAGAGCTTGGTCTTGGTGGAAAAAATGATGAAGAAAAACTTGAAAATCTAATCAAAGCAGTAAATGATTTGAAAAGGAGAGTTGGCATTAAAGCTACTATTCGTGATTATGGCATTGATGAGCAAGACTTCCTTGCAAGACTTGATGATATGACAGAACAAGCTTTTGATGACCAATGCACTGGCGCAAATCCAAGGTATCCACTTATGAGTGAGATTAAGAGCATGTATCTAAATGCTTATTATGGAGTGCATGATGGCAAGGTGCATTCTAGTAGTGTTTCAAGTGATGTTTCAGGTAGTTCTAAATAAGAGGAGGCTCTAAATGAAGTTAGACAATGTAATTGCAACAAGAAAAAACAAAACTATCTATAGAGATGGCGCTTTGTGTTACAAAGTCTTTGACAAAAGCTTTTCTAAAGCCGATATCTTTAACGAGGCTCTAAATCAGGCACGTGTAGAAGAAACTTGGCTACATGTTCCTAAAATTCACGAAGTTACTATGCTTGAAGATGGCCGTTGGGCAATTGTTTATGATTACATAGAAGGTAAGACTTTGGCCCAACTTATTGAAGAAAATCCGTCTAAAAAAGACGAATATTTGAATGAGTTTGTAGACTTGCAAATTAGCATGCATGCTCTCAAATGTCCTCTCTTAAATAAGCTTAGAGACAAAATGGAAAGGAAGATTTCTGAAACAGCACTTTCTGCCACTGTCAAATATGAGCTCAATACAAGGCTCAAGGCCATGCCTAAACATGTAAAACTATGTCATGGTGATTTTAATTTTTCCAATATTATCATTACTCCAGAGGGCAGGCCTTACATAATTGACTGGTCGCATGCTACACAAGGTAATGCTTCTGCTGATGTTGCACGCACATATCTCTTATTTTGCCTTAAAGGAGATGAAGAGACAGCTAATAAATATCTTAATTTGTTCTGTGAAAAGAGCGACACTCCTAAGCAATATGTCCAAAAGTGGATGCCAATTGTAGCTGCTTCTCAAAGCGTTAAAGGCAACGAAGAAGAACGAGAGTTTTTGTATCGTTGGGCCGATGTTGTTGAATATCAGTAAGCATTTTGGTATATCTTAAGTGCTATGTTGTTACCGTTTTTTTATTTCTTTTATTTAAATCCAATTCTTATTGCAGCGGCGGTTATTCCCGCCGTTGTTTTGCTTGTAAAAGTCTATAGAGCTGACCTTATTGAAAAAGAATCCCCAGCCCTTTTATGGAACCTTGTTCTTCGTGGCGTTCTTGCAACTGTATTTGCAATGATAACAGAGACTTTTGGAGAACTTGCACTTTCTAGCTTAGTCCAAGAAGGCACCGTTCTTTACAACTTCCTTTTGTATTTCATTGTGGTTGCTGTGTCAGAGGAAGGTTTTAAGTACCTTCTTATGAAAACGCGCACATGGAATAATCCAGAGTTTAACTTCCAGTTTGATGGCATAGTCTATGCTGTTTTTGTTTCTTTGGGTTTTGCTCTGTGGGAAAACATTAGTTATGTTCTAATGTATGGTTTTGGTACAGCTATAATTCGTGCTGTAACAGCGGTTCCGGGCCATGCTTGTTTTGGCGTGTTCATGGGCGCTTGGTACGGTCTTGCTAAGAAATATGACAGCTACGGACTTACTTCTCAGTCAAAAACCTGCAGAGTTGTTGCGCTTTTAAGTTCAATAGTCCTACATGGTTGCTATGATTTTACAGCTTCTATAGAAAACCAAAATTATGCATGGATATTTGTTGTATTCGTTGTAGCTATGTTTATTGTAGCTTTTAGACTTGTGAAACAGCTTTCAAGCCATGACCATTATGTAGGCAAATTCCATTGGTAGTTTATAAAAACCTCTACAATATGTGATTGAGAAAGTCTTTTGCGCGTTGAGTCTTGGGGCAAGTGAACATTTCTTGTGGCTTTCCCGTCTCAACGATTTCTCCATTGGCCATAAAGACGACTTTGTCTGCTGCTGCTTTTGCAAAACCCATCTCATGGGTTACAAGGAGCATTGTCATTCCAGATTTAGCAAGAGAGAGCATTACATCTAGCACTTCTTTTATCATCTCTGGGTCCAAGGCGCTTGTTGGTTCGTCAAACAGCATAGCTTTTGGCTCCATTGCAAGAGAGCGAACTATTGCAACTCTTTGTTGTTGACCTCCTGAAAGTTGTCCTGGTTTTTGATGTGCTTTGTCTAAAAGTCCTACTTTATCTAAAAGTTCTAAGGCTTTTGCTTGGGCATCTTCTTTTGACAATTTTTTAACTTTCATTGGAGCAAGCGTTATATTGTCTAAGACTGAAAGGTGTGGAAAGAGGTTAAAAGATTGGAATACCATGCCAACTTCTTCGCGAATTTTCCTGAGATCGGTATTTTTGTCCATTACATCTATGCCATCAATGAGAATTGACCCGCTTTGTGCCATTTCAAGACCATTCACAGTGCGCAGCAGTGTTGATTTACCGCTTCCCGATGGGCCAATAATGACGACAACTTCTCCATCATTGACAGTTAGTGAGACGTTTTTGACAGCATGGAGAATTGTTCCATTGTTATTTTCAAAGTCTTTGGAGACGTTCTTGATTTCAATTTTAGCCATTTTTGTGTAACCTCTCTTCCATTATCCCCACTAGACGGGAGAGCATGAGTGTTAGTATGAGGTAAATGAGCGCAACCACAAGCATGGTCTGTAGTGAGAGAAATGTGCGAGAAATGTACTCACGACCACGTTTTAGGATATCGGACAGTGCAAGAATTGAGACAAGCGAGGAGTCTTTAAGCATTGATATGAACTCGTTGCCAATGGCCGGTAGTACCACTTTAATTGTTTGTGGAAGTTCCACGCTAAAGAATGTTTGACTTTTTGATAGCCCTAAAGCTGTTGCTGCTTCTGTTTGACCTTTAGGAATGGACTGGATGCCAGCTCTTATGATTTCGCCCATGTATGCACCAAAGCAAATTGACAGTGCTATTATTGCAGCTACTATGCCTTCTATATGAATTAGTGAGCCTAATGCATAG
>CAVDPO010000154.1:8749-34943 GCA_963610855.1 Segatella copri | reverse complement strand
GTACAAGAACATTAATTGTACTAAAAGAGGTATGCCACGGATTAGTTCTACATAAATCCCACATATTTGTTTAATTATTATGTTTTTTGACGAGGACCCAACTCCTGTGAGTGTTCCTATTACAATAGCTCCCATGATTGCAAATATTGTGCATTCAAATGTGGTTGGAACTCCGGTAATTGTATACTTAAAGATTTTCCAGTAGGTATTTGGTTTGTAAAAACAAAGAAGAACCAGTAAGGAAACTGAGCCAAAAAATGTTAGGCGCCAAGATGTTACTAAGTGTTTATTGCTTTTCTTTGGGATGAGAACGCCATCTGTCATTGTTATGACTGTAGTGTCTTTTTTATTTGAATGAAATGGTGTAGAAACAACAGATTTTCGTATTTTTATAACCTCTATAGCTTGGCCCTCCTCTTTAGGGAGGGCGGTTTGAGGAGGTTTTGTTGTTTTTGAAGTGTCTTTATCCATTGTGAGAACCTTTAGTCGAACATTTGTTATGAACTTCTAAGTTAAACTTTTGAACGTGAAGTTTAGTTTAAGCCATATTTTTCTTTGAGCTCTGCAAGTTTGCCAGATTTCTCCAGCTTTGTTATTCCATCGTTCAATATGCCAAGTAGGGCGGAATTTCCTTTTATGACGGCAAGACCCATGTCATCGGCATTTTGGAAAGAGCCTGCGACTTTGAGAACTTTTGAGTAGCTGTCATTGGAAAGTACAAAATCATTTGCAACAACGCTGTCCAAAACAACTGCATCAAGATTTCCATTGGCAAGATCTAGTATTGCAGACGGTGCCTCGTCATAAGTTTTGACATCTATGCCAGCATCTTCGCATGCAAATTGGCAAGTTGTTCCAAGCTGAACGCCAACTCGTTTTCCAACAAGATCATCTTCATTCTTAATTTGATTTTCATCTTTATTTGTGACAATTGACAGGGAAAATTGGAGAATTGGGGTAGAAAAATCGCACGTGGTTTTTCTTTCTTCTGTAATTGTTAAGCCCGATGCTCCTATGTCATACTGCTTTCCTTGTATCCCTGCAATAATTCCATCAAATGAAACATTTACGATTTTTATTTTTATTCCCATCTCACTAGCAATTTCTCTTATTAATTCCATTTCATAGCCAACTATATTTCCATTGTCGTCTATGTACTCAAGAGGCGGATAATCACAAGATGCGGCAACGACATATTCTTTATTTACGACTGATGAATTTTCCTTATTTCCTTGTGCAAAACAGGAAAAAGTTACGAAAAAAGCCAAAATTAAGATAATAGATAGTGTTTTTTTCATATTAAATCCTTCATAAAGAGGTTTTTGAGAGCCTCTGCGTAGAATTAAAGATCCACCTTTAAGGAATTCTTAAAGGTAGTTTCTTTGCTTTGAGTACAATATTGATTTTAAGATTTACAGTCAATTAGTTTTGCATAAAAATACAAAAAAACTTCGTATATTTTTACATTTTTAGGTTTTGCGAAATCCCTAAAATTAGTCTAAAATTTTGCCATCTGTTGAGATTGTAACGACTTGCCAAGGAATAAACTTGCCGCTTTTTTGCAAAGCTGTCTTTGTTGCAAGTTCTAAGCCTCCACAACAGGGAACTTCCATGCGCACGATAGTTACGCTCTTTATGTCATTGAGGCTAATAATGCTTGTTAGTTTTTCTGAGTAATCTACACTATCAAGTTTTGGACATCCTACAAGTGTGATATGTCCTTTGATGAATTTTTCATGGAATGCTGCATAAGCATAAGCAGTACAGTCAGCAGCAATAAGCAGTTTTGCACCATCAAAATAAGGAGCATTTACTGGAACAAGTTTTATTTGTACTGGCCACTGCATAAGACGGCTCACTTGTTCTGTATGGCACTCTTCGTGGCAATTACATTCTTCATGTTTGATTTCTTTAGATTGTGTTCCGGGGCATCCGCAAGGAAGAGTGTTACCTTCTTTTTGCATTTTTTCTTGCATTTTCTTTTGTTTGTTCTCTAAAACTGCTTTCTCGTCATAAGCTAGAGCTTCTCTATCAATAAAAGAAATAGCTTGTGTGGGGCATGCCGGCAAACAGTCTCCTAAGCCATCACAATAGTCATCTCTCATGAGTTTTGCTTTGCCGTTTACCATTGCAATTGCACCTTCATGGCATGCTGCAGCACAAGCGCCACATCCGTTGCATTTATCTTGATTGATTTCAATAATTCTTCTTTTCATTTTAGTACCTCTTTAATATTTTTACAAAAACCTCATTGCTTAAATTATACAGCAAAAGAGACAAGAATAACAGCTTTTGCTGGAACTTCTATCATTCCTTCTATGCATGATAGGTTGCTTCCTACAAGGCTCTTGGTCTTGAAAAATTTGTCTCCAATAAGAAGAGGTTTCCATTTGCCATGTGGAAGTGTGTGGCGTAAGGCATAATCATTGGGGTTAATTATTGCATAGCCTTGTAAGCTATTTTCTTTGTGGTAAAAGACTTCTATCATGTTGCATTCAATTATGTTACATGAGGCGTAGCAATTTCTTATAAATGAATTTTCCATTCGCATTTCAATTAGATTTTTATACCACATTATCATGTCTTGGCTGTCTTTATCTTGTACAAAGGTTTTCCAATCTAAGTTATTGATTTCATCACTTGAATTGTAGCTATTGCCGTCGCCGTTTTTGCTCCTGAGCATTTCTTCTCCGGCTAACATAAAGGATATTCCTTTGGAAATTAGCACGCATGTAGCTCCTAGCTTATTCATTTGCAAGAGTTCGTGTTTCGTTGAGTTGATATTTGAGAGTTTTAATTTGTCCCATAATGTGTTGTTGTCGTGGCTACTTAAGTAGTTTACAACCATTGCATTGTCAACTTTCCAATGAATTTTGTGGGTTCCAACGCCTCCTTTAAGGCCAAAGCATACTTTGTTTGCATTTTCGTAATTGGCTCCGTTGTTGATGTATCCGCGTGATTGAACTTCAAAAACATTGCCTTTGAGGCCGTCTCTAATTACATCATTAAATACAGCTACAGCGCCAATAGCTTTGGGGCTTGCTTGTATGCGGGATATATTGTTTTGTGTTGCAAGAAGGCTTGAATCTAGTGCGCACGAGCCACCCGCCCAGCCTTCACCATATAAAAGAGCATGTGGATTTATCTCGTGCAATGTTTTTTCTACTTCTTGCATTGTATCTATGTCGTGGATTGCCATGAGATCAAATCTAAAACCATCAATGTGGTATTCAGTAGCCCAAAAGCGTATGCTGTCTATAATAAATTTGCGAACCATGTATCTTTGGGAAGCTGTTTCGTTTCCGCAACCACTTCCGTTGGAGTTTTCTCCATTTGAGTTATATCGGTAGTAATAGTATGGAACTGTCTTGTTAAAACTTGAGTTTGTATCGTAAGTGTGGTTGTAAACAACATCCATGATAACACCAATATTATTGTCATGAAGGGTTTTTACCATTCTCTTGAACTCGTTAATCCTTACTTCTCCATGATAAGGGTCTGTAGAAAAGCTGCCTTCTGGAACGTTGAAATTTTGTGGGTCGTAACCCCAATTAAATTGTGGTAGGTCTCTACTTTCATCTACTGTTGCAAAATCAAATACTGGGTTTAACTGAACATGCGTTATTCCCAAGTTTTTTATATGTTCAAGGCCTACAGGTATTTCGTTTTCGCCAATTTGAATTTTTTGGTTTTCTTCTGTAAATGCTAAATACTTTCCTGGATATTTGGACAGTGGGTTCTTATTTGAGAAGTCTCTAACATGAATTTCCCATACTACAGCGTTAGAATAGGAAGAAATGTCCTTCTTATAAGTGTCTTGTTCAAAACCGCTAGGATTTGTTTCTTTCATGTCAATTACCATGGAATGGTTTCCATTGACACCGGCGGCTACTGCATAAGGGTCTGCTGTTTCTTTTTTGCCAAGTGCTGTTGTAATTGAATACGTGTAATAAGTTCTAGAAGCACAGTTTACAGTAGCTTGCCAAACACCTTTTTGAGATTTTTCTAGCGCCTGTGTCTTAAACGGGACACTATCATGGCTATTTTCAAACAAATTGAGCTCAACTTTTTGTGCTGTAGGTGCCCAAATTTTGAAAACTGTTGCTCCATTTTCTTGGACTTTTGAGCCTAAGTCATTGCCATTATAAGTATAATTTTCAATAAACCAAGGGCTATCAAAGACTTGTGTGGGAACTACTCCTTTTTTGCCATAGCTATCAAGCTCAACAGTGTAATATTGAGAAATGTCTAAATTGTCTTTTAGCTCTATTATCCCAGTTGAAGAATTTGCTGAAGTATTTACAGAGGGAAAACTTGAAAAAGAAGAGTTTTGTCTGCTTGCTATGTTTGCAACGTTTGCTGCGCCATTTGAACTTTCAAGGTATAAGGTTTTTATTTCAAGTGCATTACCATTGCTATCTATGACTTTAACTTTTTTGTTGTTTTCATTAGAGCTGTTTGTACTGTCTTGGTTGTTTGTCCTAACTGTGGTTTTTGCACTGTTTTGAACTTTTATACTGTCAGGGTCATTTATGTCAAAAAAATCTGCACTTGGACAAGGTGAAACATGAAAACGAATTTTATTGCGGTCTATTATCTCTGCAAAAGAGAATGTTTTTATAGGTTCTAGTGTTTTCCCATTGTCTAGGCTATGGTACTGATTGCCGTCTCCGCTTCTTAGGTAAATTTTAACATTTGAGGCATCAATTAAGGTTTTTCTATCTTGGTCCCAATCTTTGTGTGCTGTTCCCCATTTTGTTCCACAAGGGTCTGAGCAGTTAGTTCTCACGATAAAACCAACGCAATCTATGTTTTTGGGGACATTAATCGTACATTGTGCGCCATATTCACAAGGGTGTAATTCATAACCTTTGCCGGCTTTTCCTTTCCACCAAACCCATATATCACTATTTTGTAAGTTGTCCTTCCTATTCCAAAAAAATGTGATTTTATTTGTTTGTTCTATATTTGCATGTAAATAGCTCATGATGTTGTTATCTTAACGGCTTGAACTTCTTTTTTCCACTGGTTTATGGCTTCTTGTGTAGGTTTATGTGGAAGTAGGTGGGCGCATGTGTGATTGTGTGGGCTCACATGCGCAAAAGTAGACGCATGAGGCGCTTAAGTAAATGAGGCAAAAGTGCCATTACAACAGTGGCAAAGGTCTTGAGGCGTTAAGCATATTTGAACACCTCTAAGGCCCCCACTTACATAAATGTAATCTTCCAATGTTGCGAGTTCTTCTATGAAAGTGGGATACGAGTGAATCATACCAAGAGGAGAGCAACCACCTCTAATATAGCCCGTATATTTTTGAAGTAAATCCAAATGAAGAAGGTCAAGGCTTTTTGAATGAGTAAGTTCTTTTGCCTTTTTAAGGCTAATGTCAAAAAGAGCTGGCACGCAAAAAACAAAAAGCTCATTATCTTGATTTGACATTACGATAGTCTTGAAAACTTGCTCTAAATTTAATCCTAACGAGTTTGCTACATGAACAGCATCTAAGTGCTCTTGGTCAACTTCGTATGTCAACGTTGTATATTGAACACCATTTTTATCCAGTATTCTCATTGCGTTTGTTTTGATTTGGTTGTTTTTCATAGCATGTTATTCTTAGTGTTGCCCTCAGTTTGCCATATAATATGGTACTTTTATTGGAAAGGCTAGAATTATTTTGCATTTTTCTTTATATTAATTTGGCAACGATCGTTATGACTTTTTTGAAGACAACTTTGTTGGCAGTTTAGTTGCAAATTATTGATTATATTTCAGTTTATGAGAGGAATAAAATGGAAATCAAGAAACTTGAGAACTCCTCAGTTGAGCTAACACTTACGCTTGAGTCTAAGAGGATTGAAGAAGAGTACGCAAAGTCCATAAAGGATTATGCAAAAAAGCTTACAATGAAAGGCTTTAGACCAGGAAAAGCTCCTGTATCACTCATTGAAAGCAAGTATGGAGATGCAATCCGCGAGGAGATAACTTTTAGACTCATGGAAGAAAATCTCAAGGATTCCTACAAAGACATGGATGCAAAAGATCGTCCACTTCCTTATAGTACACCTGTTCTCCAGAATGAAGAAACTCTTTTACCATTCAAAGCTAACACAGATATCACGTATAGCGTTATCTATGATGTACTTCCAGAAGTAAAACTTCCTGAATACAAAGGTCTTAAATTTGAGTATGAGGAAGTCAAAATCACAGACAAGCAGGTTGATGATGAAATTGAAAAACTTAGACAGCAGAATGCCATGGTTATTGCTAAGTCTGGCAAAATTGCAGACGGTGACATCGTAACAATGGATTATGTAGAGCTTGATGCTAATGGTAGCGAGCTAGCAAATACCAAAAGGGATGATTTTACTTTCACAGTAGGTAGCTCATACAATTTCTATAAGCTCGATAATGACGTCATAGGCCTTTCAAAAGGAGACGAAAAAGTCATTGAAAAGACTTATGGTGATGACAGTGGAATGGGAACTGATTATCTTGGCAAGAGTATTAAAGTCAAAGTTGTCATTAAAGAAGTCAAAGTTAGAGAGCTCCCAGAACTTGATGATGAGTTTGCACAAGATGTCAAAGAAGAGTACAAGACAGTCAAAGACCTCAAAGATGCAACAAGAAAGAACTTAGAAGCAAGTGCTGAAGAAGAAAATAATGCTAGAAAAATGGAAGCAGCCTTAGAGGCTCTTCTTGAAAAGACTACAATTGTTGTTCCAAAGAGCATGATTGAGGCACAGCTTGAGCAAGATTGGAAAAATCTTGTCCAAAGATTTGGCATGAGTGAAGAAGATGTTGAAAAGTTCATGAAAGCTAATGGTGGGGGCAAGCAAGAGTTCATGGATGCAAGACGCACTCATACAGAGCACGATATTAAAGCTCAGCTCATCATTGAACAAGTTAAAGAAGAGCAGAACTTTACTGTAACAGACGAAGAACTTGAGACAGAGCTCAAAAAGTATGCTTCTGATATGACAAAGGATAATCCTAACTATGATGCATTTAAGATGTATGCAGAAGACGATATAAAGTTTGTCAAAGCAAGAAATTACATACTTGAGAACAATACTTTTAAGGCTGTCGAAAAGAAGAATTCTGACAAGGCAAGTGATGCTGAGAAATCAGAAGCGCCTGCAAAAACAACAAAGAAAAAGGCTAAGAACGCTGAAAACTAAAGAAGTTTTAGAGAGGAAGAGGCCATGAGAGATGTTGCATCATATTTAGTGCCAACTGTCGTTGAAAGCAATGGGCAAAACGAGAGAGCATATGACATATATAGTAGACTCCTTAAAGAAAGAATTATTTTTCTTGATGGGGAAATAGACGATGCAAAAGCAGATCTTGTCGTGGCCCAACTTCTTTTCCTTGAGTCAGAAGACCCAAAAAAAGATATAAACCTTTATATAAACTCTCCTGGGGGAAGTGTCACAGCTGGCTTAGCTATTTATGATACTATGCAATATCTTAGGGCCGATGTCTCAACTATTTGTATGGGGCAAGCTGCATCAATGGCTGCATTAATTTTGGCTGGAGGTGCAAACGAAAAGAGGTTTATACTCCCATCATCTAGAGTAATGATTCATCAGCCTTGGGGTGGAGTGCAGGGACAATCGTCTGACATTGCCATCCATGCAAAAGAAATACTTAGGCTAAAGAAGCTTTCTATTGATTACCTTGTAAAACATACAAAGCAAAGTGAAGAAAGAGTTGCAGCGGATATTGAAAGAGATTTCTTTATGACAGCCAGTGAAGCTGTTGAATATGGAATTGTTGATACTGTTCTTGTTAGAAATTGATTAAAAAAAGAGAGGGCAATTTAAGATGGCATTTGGAAAGAACACCAAATATTGCTCCTTTTGTGGAAGCTCAAATAGAAAAATGATTCAAGGCCCAAATGGGATAAATATATGCGAAAGTTGCATTGATAGATGTAATGATATATTAATGGGCGATTATGATATACCAAGTGAAAATGAAGAGAATTCTGACCTTCCAGAAGTTCTTCCAACTCCTCATGAGCTTAAAGAATACCTCGATAAATATGTAATTGGCCAAGATAAAGCAAAAAAAGTATTAAGTGTTGCTGTTTACAACCATTACAAGAGAATTAAATTCCAAGATAAGGTTGAAAAAGAAAATAATGTAGAATTGGATAAATCCAACATTCTCATAATGGGTCCAACTGGTACTGGAAAAACTCTTCTTGCAAGAACACTTGCTCGAAAATTAAGTGTTCCATTTGCAATTGCAGATGCCACCACAATTACAGAGGCTGGCTATGTTGGTGAAGATGTTGAGAACATTCTTCTTAAACTTATTCAGGCAGCCGATGACGATGTGTCTAGAGCAGAGCACGGGATTATTTTTCTTGATGAAGTAGATAAGATTGCGAAAAAAGGCGAGAACGTTTCAATAACAAGAGATGTATCTGGTGAGGGTGTACAACAGGCTCTTTTGAAAATCATTGAAGGAACTGTTGCAAGTGTTCCTCCTCAAGGAGGAAGAAAGCATCCTAATCAAGAGATGATAAAGATAGACACAAAAAATATCTTATTCATTTGCGGTGGCGCTTTTGTTGGATTAGATAAAATCATAGAAAAAAGAATGTACTCTTCCTCAATGGGTTTTGGAAAGAACATTGTAGATACAAGAGAAAAAGACTTAGAAGTTCTTTATGAGAATGTTCTTCCTGACGACTTAATAAAGTTTGGACTTATTCCAGAGTTTATTGGACGACTTCCAGTTCATGTTGCACTAAATAACTTAAGAGTTGAAGATCTTGAAAGAATACTTACAGAGCCAAAAAACTCAATACTTGGCCAATATGTTGCTACTATGAAGCTTGATGGAGTTGAGCTTGAATTTACACAAGATGCAATACATCAAATAGCTCAAACAGCATACGACCAAAAGACAGGAGCTAGAGGACTTAGAAGTATTGTAGAAGATACAATGATGAGCCTAATGTATGATGTCCCTTCTTATAAAGATATTACAAAAATTGTTGTAGATAGTTCTTGTATCCTTAAAAAGGGAAATCCTACTTTCTTTGATGCTTCAGGTAAGAGCATAGAACTCATAGCTCAATGACAGAATACAAAGATATAATTGATTCTCATTTTCATACTCATTACATGGAAGAAAGAGGCATAGATACAGGCTCCTTATTTTCTAGTTTATTTCAAAATGGTTTTATGGGCGGTATAGATGCTGGCTGTTCTTGTGATGATATAGAGCAAAGAGTTTCCCTTCTAAAAGGTTTTCCTTTAATACAAATCTCTGGAGCAATGGGCCCTTGGGAGGCTGGAGCAAGAGAAGGTTCAAATGGGGAGGCTTTAGAAGTTGAAGCAAGTGGTAATGTTGTAAAATCTTTTGATGTTCTTCAAAAGGAACTTAATGTCCTAAAAACTAATATAGAGCGGTATAAAATAAGAATTGTTGGAGAAATAGGCCTTGATTACTACTGGAAGTATGGCACTAAAGAAAAACAGTTTTTCCTTTTTGAAGAACAAATGAAATTAGCTTCATCTTTTGGTGCTCCTGTTTTAATCCATAATAGAGATGCTTCTTATGATACAACAAGCATTATAAAAAAGATGGCTCCTCCTAAAGGTGGTATTATCCACTGTTTTAGTGGAGATAGAAAACTAATGGAAGCCTCTTTAGAACGTGGGTTTTATATTAGTTTTGCAGGAAACGTTACATATAAGTCAAATAGAGAACTTAGGGAAGTCTTAAAAGAGGTTCCTCTAAATCGTCTACTTCTTGAAACCGATTCTCCTTATCTTGCTCCCGTTCCATGTAGAGGCAAGATTAACAATCCTTCTCTCATTGTGAATACTTATGAATGTGTTTCTGAGACTCTTGGACTTTCTTTAGATATGTTAAAGGAAAAAGTCCTTGAGAACTTTTTGTGTTTCTTGAGTGTTTTAATATAGCGAGGTTTTTGCAAAGAAACTCTAGTTTGTTTCCTCTTTTTATTAGTGCTAACGGTGCTTTGTAACACCAACTTTTGGGCAAAAATTGTTTTGTGGACACATTGAACATTTTGGGCTTACGCTAGTACATATTTCTTGGCCATAAGATACAAGAAGTTCATTTAATGGAATCCAAAACCTTTTTGGCATTATTGGCATAAGGGCTTTTTCACTTTCTTCTGGTGTTTTAGTTTGTATCCAACCCAATCTATTTGAAATTTGGTGTACATGGCAATCTACACATATTGCGTCAATTCCAAACCCAAGATTAAGAGTAAGATTTGCTGTTTTTATGCCAACACCGGGAAGGCTTAAAAGTTCATCTACAGTGTTAGGAACTTTCCCATTGTATTTTTCTACTAAAATTTGAGAAACTTTTTTAATTTGAGAGGCTTTTCTTTTATAAAAACCTGTAGGGTAAATGAGATTTGCTATTTCTTTTTCACTTATTTTGAGCATTTCTTTTGCATTAGGAGCTTTCTCTAGTAGCCTTTGTGATGCTTTAAGCGTTACATCATCTTTTGTACGAAGCGATATTATGGTAGATATAAGCACGCTAAAAGGGTCTTGTTTTTCTACAGCTACAAGTGAAACAGCTGGAAGTGTTTTTCCTTTTGTATTCAATGCATTTGTAAATTCTTCAAAGATAGTTTCAAAGTATTTTTCATCTTTCATTTTTTATTTTTCAAAAACCTTTGTTGTATTTGTAATCTAATTGTAGAACTTGTTTTGTTTGAGGCTTTTCTAAAATTGCTGTTTTTGCAAACCCAGAGAGATTTGGCAACACAATACCGTATAACTGTTTCTTTGGTACTGTTGTTGAGTACTTATAATCTACGACCCATGAAATAGTATTATCTTGCGAAAAGACCATGTAAAAATCTTTCAAATGAGGGCAAAAAGCAAGGACAGTATTAAGTTTGTTCATTTCATTTATTGTATTTGAAATAAAGAGCCTGTTTTCATTTTCGTTTATGTACTCTGTTATCATATTGGAAGCAAACTGTGAAACAATAGCCTCTTTGTATGCGGTACCGGAGGTATCGGTCACTAATGCAACATTTTGTGGTATTGAATTATTTTCTTTTGCAACTGCTGTGCTGGCTTCTTTCCAGCCACTTTGAGGGTTTATGCAAAGCGTTATATCAAAAAGTTCGCTTTGATTACTATTTACTCCGTACACAACAGAGTTCCTTAGTATAGTAGATGCATCTATGTTGTATTTTGTAATTTGTGATGAGGCTATTGGGCCAAACAACACACACGAAACTTTTTTGTTTTTGGAGAGGTCAGTAATAAAGGTTTCTAGTTCTTGAGCAGTCGAGAGGATAGCGGAATCGGCCTCTATTATTTTTAAGCGATGCCATTTGAATGCTAAATTCATGCCCATGCGTACAAATTCCTCGTAGGGCATGACAAGAGACCAAGCTGAGTCAGAAATGATGACAAAGCGTGGTGCAAATAGGAAGAAAACAGCCAAGAATAGTGCAAATGCGAGTGCAATTACAAGTAAGGTTTTGAATATTGGGTGGCGTTTTCGTCGCTTTTTGTCCTTGATGCTCATGAGCAAAACTTTAGAACCTTGGGGGTAGGAAGTCAAGCAATGTGTGAATGTTCGCAAGAAGTGTGACTTTTCATGTGGTATACATGCGTTTTGCTATTTTATATTACGCAATGTGGTTATGCTATTGTTGCATAAGATTTTGTGTTTTGTTGACGTTTAGGCATTACAATCGATAATATTGCAACATAGGAGATTACCTAATGACATCTTATAAAGATTTAGGGCTGGTGAATACCCGTGATATGTTCGCCAAGGCAATCAAGGGCGGGTATGCCATTCCTGCATACAATTTTAACAACATGGAGCAGCTTCAGGCTATCATTATGGCTTGCGTAGAGACAAAATCACCTGTAATTCTTCAGGTTTCAAAAGGCGCAAGAGATTATGCAAATATTAACTTGCTTAGAAACATGGCAAGGGGCGCAACAGAATATGCTCATGAACTTGGCTATGATATTCCAGTTGTTCTTCACCTTGACCACGGCGATAGCTTTGAGACTTGTAAAGAATGTATTGACAACGGATTTTCTTCTGTCATGATTGATGGTTCACATCTTCCTTATGATGAGAATGTTGCTCTTACAAAAAAAGTTGTAGAGTATGCACATAAGTTCGATGTTACTGTTGAAGGCGAACTTGGTGTTCTTGCAGGAATTGAAGATGAAGTTTCCGCTGCTCAGTCACATTATACTCAGCCTTCTGAAGTTATTGACTTTGTTTCAAAAACTGGTGTTGATTCTCTTGCTATTTCTATTGGAACAAGCCATGGTGCAAATAAGTTTACCCCAGACCAGTGCACTCGTAATGCAGATGGTATTCTTATTCCACCTCCACTTCGTTTTGACATTCTTGCAGAGATTGAAAAGAAACTTCCAGGTTTTCCAATTGTTCTTCATGGTTCTTCTTCTGTTCCTCAAGAATATGTAAAGATGATAAATGAGCATGGTGGAAAACTCAAAGATAGTGTTGGTATTCCAGAAGAACAGCTTAGACAGGCAGCTAAGAGTGCTGTTTGTAAGATTAACATTGATAGCGATGGTAGACTTGCAATGACAGGAACAATTAGAAGAGTCTTGGATGAGCATCCTGAAGTATTCGATCCAAGAAAATATCTTGGGCCTGCTCGTGAAGCTCTAAAAGAGATGTATGCACATAAGAACCGTGATGTTCTTGGTTCAGCTGGCAAAGCTTAATACTATTTAGTTTTTTATAGAGTTATAGAGTACAAAGGGAGTGTAACAAAACTCAATGTTTTGAATTCACTCCCTTCATTTTAAGTGGCTGTAACACGAATTTTAGAAATAAAATCAGACTTTTGTTACAGCCTCTTTTTGTGTTTTTAGAATTTTTAGAACGTAGAATTCTTAGAATGATACTTTTGCAGACAAAGAGAGTTTCATCTCATTGTTTTCAAGAATAGGAGCAAATCCAACTTGAATAGGTGATGAATACAGAGCATTACTCAATTGCCTATTATATTCTGATGTATAAGTACAAGCGCGAACTATTTCATATATTCTAACCGCTGCCAAAGCAGCCAAGCTAGCATAGGAAATTATAGCTCCTCTATCAAAATCTTCAGTCCATTCTGTTGCACTACCATCCTCACCTCTAGCAATGATGCCTTTTTCCGCAGTTATATATCCAACATAAAAAAGCGCTGCAGAACCAAGTTCTCCTACAAGTCCAATGGTTCCCCCTGTTGTATCCCCAGCAACATATGAACCAATACCGCATCCTAGAAAAATATTCAGTAAAAGTGGAGCTGTCATGCCTTTCTTATTCTGGTTATAGAAAAGCATTTTTTGGTTAGCATCCATTGTAGTAGCCATATCCGTAAAAACAAGGATTTCACTTTGTGCTTTTGAGCTTAACTTAGCTGCAAAAACGCTAGGAATTACCATTGAAATAATGATAAATAAAAGAAGCATTTTTTTCATAACTTATTTCCCCCTCCGTGCGAGCGCACACTCCTCTAGTTGACATTTCCGCTCTGACACTTGGCCTTACGCCATGCCTTACGTCTTGGTGTGCGTTAAGTCTTGGTGCCCGCGTTGTGTCCAATTTTATATGGCAGGGGGGGGTAGTCAAGAAAAAGCTCAGGACTATGTACAGGTTTTTTTGCAAAAGGTTTTTGCAAAGACTTTTCAATAGAAAAGATTTTTCAAAAAATTTTACGTTGGCAAGACGACAAAGATGCACGAAAAACGCACGTATTGAAACTCATTGAAATCTTTAAGAAGTAAAATTATTTTAGACCGATTTTAATGTGCTTTCCCTAGTGGAGTTATATAGAAAATGTATAAGTAAAAAATCTTGTAACTTTTTGCTATATAAGGAATTGACAAAATTTCACCATAGCTTTTATAATCAAGATGTAAACTAAAAAAAGAGGAGGAAAGCCAATGTCTGGAGAAGATAAAGCAAAAGCTTTTTTTGATGGTAATTCAAAAGCGTATGAAGTCTTTGAAAATCTCAAGACATATATAAGCGAGTTTTGTCCTGATGCAAAAATTGCTGTCCAAGATTCTGTAATATCTTTTAGAACTTCAATTGGCTTTGCTTATATTTCTCTTCCTTCTGAAGATGTTGATACCGCTGCTCTTTTTACAGTGGCTTTTACAAATAGAAAACGAATTTCAAATCCAAGGATTGAAAAGACAATTCGTCCCGTTCCTAATGGGTCTTATGTCTACCATGTATCTATCTATTCCAATGCCAATATTGACGCAGAACTCAAGAGTTGGATTAGACAATCGTATGAATACTCTAAACTCAGTTATCTGAGAAGAGCATAAACCCCCAATAAAACCTTTTTTTCTTTTCCAAAGGGCTGCCAGTACCTAGGTCGTTGACCACCTGGCAGCCCATCCCTTTTACAAGCGAAACCCCTTAAATAATCCCGTTCTTAAAAGAACCTCAGTACCTGTGAATGAAAAGTGCACCTTTTTTGTACTTATCCTATGTAAGACCTTGTAAGAGGTTTTTGAAAACCTTGGCATAGGAGTAAACGGCACTCGAGAAGAATACAACCTACGAGGAACAAAAAACACTTGGGGCTTAAAAGACACTCTCAGGATACAGGAGGATTAAAAGAATGGAAAAGATACAAAAAAAGAAATTTTTAGTTGTTGTAGCTATTGTATTTGTAGCCATTGTAACAACACTAGGGCTTTTTATTGCCTGTACGCAACCAGAGGAGCGCCTAGCGTTTATAAATGTTTTCTTGGATAAGGACAACGAGCCACCGGTGCTACTAAAAGTAAGCTCTGTTGCAAGTTCAATAGTAAGAATAGACTTCAATGAACCAGTTAGAGTTTATGGAAACTCTTTTGGGACATTCGTAGCTAGAGCAGACGGGAAAGCGGTCTATGTTACGCTCAATGCAAGTCTACCAGCGGGACAAGAAGCTATCTTGGAGGGGCGAGTTCAAGATTATTATGGCAATTCGACGGGGTTTTCTGTGGGTGTGTGGGGCTACAATCCTAATGTGCCAAATCTCATCATAAATGAGTTTACAACCAAACGAGATGCTCGCAATCCCGACAAAACTGAATTATATGCTCTAACCGGCGGTTCTCTTGCAGGTGTAACTCTTTATTGCGGCACGCCTGACGATTATGACGCAAAGTACATTTTCCCCGACATCACCGTCAGTAGTGGCACGTACATTGTGCTTTGGTGGGTGAAAGAGGATTTTCCGGCTGAGAATGTGAAAGGAGACGGGCTCAATTTTGCCTTTGTCACACAAAAAAACCCATCTGATAACAATGGCACGTTGGTACTTGCAAACTCGCCCTCTCCCGGTGCAACAATTCTTGACGCAGTAATTTATTCCGATTTTGGCGAAAGCATGGACGGTTTTGGCACGTCCAAAGCACGAGACAGAGCATTGTGGGTGATAAATGGAGGCTTTTGGAAGGCTCATGCTATTGATTCTTCTTATTCTACAGCAACCCGCTCAATGGCAAGGAAAATAACAGGCGCCAACATTGTTACAGCAGACACAAATACATGTAACGACTGGTATATAACTTGCTCAGGAGGTGCAACATTTGGTAGCGCAAATACTTCAGAACCATACAAGCCTTAGAAATTGTATTGATACTTTTGGCGCTCTGTTAATATAATGTGTTCAGCAGTACGGCTATCTCTAGTGAAAGAGTAAGGTCGTGTCTGGATTTAGGAACAGAAGATAAGTGTAACAGTGTTTGTGTATATTATCTTCTGTTTCAAGGAGTCTTTATGAGCATCATAAAACCAAATAAGCTTGGTGTTATCACAGGCTTAGGGTCAGAGTACCTTTCAGGTAAGGTTGTAAAGCATTTGAGAAGACTTTACATTGAGCGTTACGACAAGCTTGCAAAGAACCTTGCAGTGAGGTATGAAATCCCAGAGGAAAAAGTGCTTAGGGACGTGAGTTTCATTGAGGATTTGGGAAGTAAAAAAATCCCATCAGGAAAGGTTCCTCTCTCATATCAGTGCCCAAATCTTGAAATTCCAGTAAAATACACAAGGTTTCTAAACGGAGAAGTTAAATCAGAAATCCTTGAGCCTGTCCGTGGCATGAGACTCTTTATTATATATGACGTTACAAACAACACACCTCTTAAGATGTCTGGCTATGATGAGCCAATAAGTTTTTCAATAAATGACCACATAATGATGCTTTTTACACTCGTTAATGCTGTTAATTTGGCGGGAGCAGAAAGTGTTACACTTGTACTTCCAACGTATCCGTATGCAAGACAGCACAAAAAGAGTTCTAGAGAGGCGCTCTCTGCAGCAGTATTTGGTAGAATGTGCGAGAGCCTTGGAGTTGAAAGAATAATTACACTTGATATCCACTGTAAAGAAATTGAAAATTGCTTTAGCTCTCTACATTTGGAGAGCCTTCATGCTTCATACCAAATTCTTGTGGAGCTTAAGAAAATTATTGATATATCGGACCCTGATTTGACTGTTGTATCGCCTGACACTGGAGCTGTTGCACGAAACAAGTTTTATGCTCAAGTTCTTCACAGACCACTTGCAATGCTTTATAAGGAAAGAGATTACTCAATAGTCACAACGGGTGCAAAGAACACGAACATAAAGAATATTAGCCTTTTGGGAGATGTTGCAAACAAGACAGTTCTAATTGCTGATGACATGTTGGCCTCTGGTGGGACAATGCTTATTGCTATGAAAACGCTGCGCAACATGGGCGCAAAGAAAATCATTTGCATCACGAGCCTTCCTTTCTTCAATGGCAATGCAGTCGAGACGTTTGACCAAGCTCATGCAGAGGGCGTTTTTGATTACGTAATTGGCACAAACGCTGTATACCATGGGGACGATCTCTTGTCCAAACAATGGTTTATACAGGCCGATACTAGCGAGCTTTTCGCTAGAGTAATTAGCCGCCTACATCATGGAAGAGCCATAAGCCCACTTTTGGATAATAGAAAAATTGTTCAAAAACTCGTTGACAACAGTCAAAGTGCAGCAACCAAGAAACAGGGAGAGTTGTTCCAAAACTGAATACAAAATTAGGAGGAGTCTCATAAATGGAAATATCGGCAAGAATAAGAGGTTTTCAAGCATCTCCTATTAGAAGGCTGTCTCCTTATGCCATACAAGCAAAAGCAAAAGGTATAAAAGTTTACCATTTGAATATTGGTCAGCCTGACATTAAAACTCCTCAAGTTGCAATAGATGCTGTTCACAACTACCCGTATGGAATTATCTCTTATGGAGAAAGTGACGGAGACATGCCTTTAAGGCAAGGTCTTGTTCAATATTACAAGCGTCTTGGCGTAGATGTTGAAGCAAGTGATATACTAATTACAACTGGTGGTTCTGAAGCATTGCTTTTTTCTTTTATGACATTATGTGACCCAGATGACGAGATTATAGTTCCAGAGCCTTATTACACAAATGTGCACTCTTTTGCTGGTATGGCAAATGTAAAAATTGTTCCTGTTACAAGTGTTTTTGACAATGGTTTTGTACTACCACCTTTAGAGGTTATTGAGTCTAAGATTACAAAAAAGACAATGGCAATTCTTCTTTGCAGTCCTAACAACCCAACAGGACATGTGTATACACCTCAAGAATATAAAACAATCTTAGACATTTGCGTTAAGCATGATTTGTTTTTAATAGTAGATGAAGTTTACAGGGAGTTTTGTTACGACGGCGAAGTTTTTACAAGTATTCTCAAGTATACAAATTATGCAGACAGAGTTATTTGCGTAGACAGTTTCTCAAAACGTTTTTCAATGTGTGGTGCTAGAGTTGGTGCAATTGTAAGCCGTAACAAAAATGTTATAAGAGAGACTTTGAAATTAAGCCAAGCAAGGCTTTGTCCTCCTTCTGTTGAACAGTATGCAGCTTTGGCTGCCCTAAGTGCTCCACAAGATTACATGGATGAAGTTCATAAGGAATATGAAAAAAGGCGTGATTTTATCGTAGAAGCATTAAGGAAAATTCCAGGTGTTAAATGTGCAAAACCAAAAGGAGCTTTTTATCTTATTGCAAAACTTCCTGTTGAAGATGCAGAAGATTTTGCAACTTTTATGCTTAAAGATTTTTCATATAACAATGAGACTGTTATGCTTGCTCCGGCAGAGGGTTTTTATGAAACCTCTGGTCTTGGAAAAAATGAAGTGCGAATTGCTTATGTTTTGAATGTTGACGATTTAGCTCGTGCATGTAAATGTTTAGAAGAGGGGCTTAAAGCTTATAATAATAGAAGCTAAATAGAAGCTAAAAGACTGGGAGTTTGAGATGGATTGCTATCTTTCATGGGACTTGAACGAGATGACAAATATCTCTGTTGAGAAGCTTCAAAAAAATATTAGTCAGCAGAGTTCTTATCTTGAGCTATACAAAAAAGAGCTTGTTAAAGAAGCTTTGAATGTAAATATTGCTTGTGCTCTAAAATATGTAAATCAACACAATCTTTCTTTTGGCAATGACAATTTTTCTAAAAAAGCTACTGATTGTCTTATTGTGTTTTTACACGCAATGGCGTTCCAAAAAGAAGCCTATTTTTTACCGTTAGATGAAGAGACTTCAATGTTGGCTAAAACTTGCCGTAATTTACACCGTCTTATGATTGAAAATCTTAAAGCAACAATGCGATATATTGATTATTGTGTGCTCTTAGAGAGAGCTACGGGAAAGACATCTCTTGATGGTATGTTTTCTCTTAGATGTGAGTTATACTCTAAGGTTTTTCCTAATGAAAATTTAGTCAATGTTTGTAATGACGAAAATGTAAACAATAGCTTTTTTTCTTTAATTGATGCAGAAAATTCTACTACTTGTGGCTTTGCGGGCTATGATGTTCAAGAAACAAGTACGTTAGACGAGTCTATTTGTGAGTTTTTATCTCTTTTGTATTCATCTGTGGAAGTCTTAGAAGATTCGCCATATGGTGTTATTGGAAGTTCTGTAAAATATCTTGAAACTCCATTTATTAAATATTCTGGGCGGTATTATGGTTTTGTAACACGGTTTAGTCTTGTAAATATTCGTGAAATGTTAGCTGTTCTTTCTCCTGTGGAGAATGAAGAGCCTTGTGAAAGCAAAGTCTCTTGTGAGAATGAGTTTTCTTGCAATAAAGAGAGCGACCCGTATGAAGAAAAATCTCTTTTTGATTGCTTTGAGGATCTAGAGGTGGTGCCGGTGGCAGAGCCGGAACTTGAGAGGTCAAGTGATCCTATTTTGGAGCAAGAGATAAAGCCAAATGTTGAACCTTCTTTGGAGATGGAGCAAGAAGTTGAGCCTGCGCTTATACAAGAACCAAAACAAGAAATGGCACCTGTGCCAGAACTAAAACTACAAAACGAGAGCACAAGTATAGGGGTCTTGGATATTGTGTTGAAGGCATTTGGAAGTCCAAATCCATTTACTTCGTATGTTGACAGTTGTGATGATGTTCAAAGAGTTGAGCTTTCTACTATGATTGATAAAGCTGTTTGTGCCTGTAAAGATGACGGGCGTGATAAAGTGCTTGTAATTCCTAGTACGGCAATATCGGTCTGTGTGTTTAGGTTGTCAAAAGACCCCATGCTTGAAATCCAAAGAAAGGAGCATATTGGCGCTCTCATGTATGCAAAAAAGCGTGATGTTTGGCATTCTGTTGAGCTTTATTTGAATGAAAATGGCGTGTTGGAGAGTGCTCTTTATAATAAGATTACAAAATTTGTGTTCTCTTCGTGGCAATGGAAGGTCGTTGAAAAAATGGGTCTTGCTATTGCACAAAGGGGTGATGAGTGAGATATAAGGCTGTTTTTTTTGATTTTGATGGGACTTTAATGGATACATCTACGGGCATTTATGCCGGTGGGCGTTATGCAATGGAAAAACTTGGACTTCCAATTGATGAAGAGCATACTGTTTGGCGCTCTTTTATTGGGCCTCCTATTGGGGACTGTTTTAGGATAACTTTTGGTGTCAAAGATGATGATATTGTAAAAGAGCTTGTGAGACAGTACCGGATTTATTATGAAAAAGAGGGTAGGTTTTTAGCTTCTTTTTATCCTGGAATTGTAGATACTCTCAAAACTTTGAAGTCTATGGGTTGTAAGCTTGCTGTTGCGTCTATGAAGAATGAAGACCTTGTTATTGAAATGTGTACGCATTTTGGTATTGTAAATCTTTTTGACCAAATGCTAGGTTTGGATCTTGCAGGAGAGGCTACAAAGGCAGGCCTTTTGAAGAAAGGTTTTGAGAAAATGGGTGTAACGCCGTCTCAGAGTGTTTTGGTTGGCGATACTACTATAGATAAAGATGGTGCTTCTTTGGCTGGTTGTGATTGCATTTGTGTTGATTGGGGTTTTGGTTTTAACAAAGGAGAAAGTGGTACAATTTCAAGTGCAAAGACAATTATTGATATTGTGAAAGGTTAAGAGTAAAAGACAAAGAGAAAAAGTGTAAATGGCGTTTGTGAAACTTAGGAACTGTTTTTTAGTGTGGCTTTGCTTCTTTGTGTAGTTTCTAGTTTAGTTTTTCAAAAATGCCTTTTTCTTTGTTTTTTCGTACATTGTCGTAGTTAAAAATTTGGCCACACATGCAAACGTAGACTCCGCTTTTTTTAAGTTGTACTGCCATTATTGCACAACCAAGATTAAATACAGAGTCTGAGCTTTCAAGTGCATACGGAACCATTGCACCAGTGAGTACAATAGTTTTTTGAGGATTATCTCCAAGTTCTTTTGCAATTACTTTTGCGGTGTCTACCATGGTATCGGTCCCATGGATTACGACAATTCTATCTTCTGGGCTTTCTAGGCAAGCTTTTGCTATTTTGAGCCTGTGTTCTTGTGTCATGTAAAGGCTGTCTATTGCAAGGCAGTTTTCAACGTTAGTTTTTATTGTGCAACGAGATTGCTCTAGTATTCGTGGTAGATGAGAGTCTTTGAAAGTTAGTTCGCCTCGAATTTCATCATAGAGTTTGTCAAAAGTACCACCTGTGGTGATAATTCTAATTGAATTATTTGGCTCATTGTTGGTTTTCATTTTGCACTACCTTTTGGTGTTCTTCTTTTTCATGGGTTTTTGTTTCTATGATTTGGCTGTCGTTTTGCTGTTTCTCTTGCTGAGCTTTCAATAATTCTAAATTCCATCCCAGAGCTTTATACAATTCTTCTTTTTGCTTAGTTATTTTTGAGCAAGTGAATTTGACTTCATCATCTCCCATATAAATGATAAGACCTTTGCGGGCTGGAAGAACTTTTCCAAAGCCAAGGGATGTTATTTCTTTAGTTTTTAATGACCAAACTTCTTTGCATGGTGCATTTTTTCTTTCTTTATCATCATTACGTTGTAAGAGTTTTAATGTGTCGTCTACAATGCAAAGACGGCCTCTTGTTAGATCTGCAGATGGATCTGTTGGAATTTTTCCTGCAAAAATATCAAAAATGGGGTCTTTCTTCAGCACTTTTACGGCATCTTTTTTACTTACCCAAAACATTGCAAACCAATAAAGAACAACAAGGCCAATCATTACTGCAAACATTGGGATCATTATTGAGCGAGATAGATAAATGTTTGGAATAAACACTACAGCTGCAAAATCAAGTATTATTAAAATTCTAAGTATTGTTTTCATAATTTGAATAATAGCGGTTTGTGTAAATAAAAACCACTGTGAACCTCTCATTAAGCAAAAATTCTCAGTGGTCTCTAAAAAATTTTTTATCTTTGAGGTTTTACAAAAACCTTTGTAGGAAGTTTATTCTTCTTTATCTTCTTTTGCATAAGAGAGAGCTCTCATAGCATTATCAAACTTTTGGAACTTTCCGTTTTTAAGGTGAATAACAACTCTTGTTCCTTGGTTGCCACTAACTTGTACAATATATTCAGTTGCTTCAAGTTTGGTCTTAAAATATTTAATGACTTTCTCACTTCCTTGACGCTTTACGCCCCAGCCTTTTTCTTGAACCCAAAGAAGCTCATGTACATCTTTTGGTTCTTTTTTTGCTTCAGTTTCTACTACAACTTCCTTTTTGGGAGCTTTTTTATCTTTTTTGGTTGCCATAGATTGAACCCTCCATGTGCTAATTTAACACAGAAAAATGGAGCTGGCAACAAAAGCTGTTTTACAAAAACTCTACAAGAATTGGCCCTCTATAGAAACTTAAATTGCATGTTCTTCTTTTAGGTGTAAAATGTAAGCTCCGTGGGTTGCAAAACGTTTTCCACACTCCATACAGCAGTAGGTTCCACCTTCCTTGCTGTTTTTTGTGTCAGTGCGTTGTTCTGCTTTAGTATCTTTTTCTTGCTTTTCTTCTTTATTAATACAACTGTTGTAAATCATGGCTCTATAAGGCTTTTTTCACCTTTGCTATTTTTTTACTCTAATTTTACTACTTTTTTCCCAAAATTTCATCTATGTATGTTACAATCATGTCCGTTGAGAACATATTTTTGTTCTCTTAAAACCAAAACGGAGGGAAAAAATGAAAAAAACATTAGCTCTTATGCTCATTGCAATGATGACTTTGACCTGTGTTTTCGCAAATGGAGGCAAGGAAGCTTCTTCTAGCACAACAACCGCTTCTAGTGGCCCAAAGATTAAAGACACTCTTGTAATTGGTGTTGCTCAGGAAATCAACACTCAAAACCCAATGATGCAAAACGACCAAATTAACAATAACTGTTTTGCTCTTTCTCACGAGAGACTTATTTGGACAGATGGAAACAATGGTTATGAAGTAAAACCTGAACTGGCAGAGTCATGGGAATGGGTAGATGATACACACCTCGTATTCCACCTTGTTCGCAATGCTCACTTTAATGATGCTAACAAGACTCCTGTTACAGCGTATGACGTAGAGTTTACTCTTAACAGAGCAAAGTCCCCAGATACAAACATTTCAAGAGTTTCTGGAACATTGGGACTTATTGTTGGAGTTAAGGCTCTTGATGAATACACAGTTGAAATTGAGACAAGTGCATACAGTAATGAACTTATCTATAGCCTTACAGGTTATCCTCTTTGTATTCAAAGCAAGGCTGCTTATGAAGATCCTAACAACTCAGAGCCATGGCTTATTGGATCTGGTCCTTTCAAGTTCAAAGAATGGAAGAATGGACAGTATGTAACATACGAAGCTGTTGAAGATTATTGGAATAAAGATGCAATGCCAAAAGCAAAAGAAATCACTTACAAATTCCTTCTTGAAGATTCACAGCGCGCAATTGCTCTCCAGAACGGAGAAATTGATGTTTGTATTGACCCACCTACAACTGACCTTAAATTCTTGGCAGAAGACAAAAACATTACAGTTCATACACAGGCTGGAACAAGATTGTTCTACATGGGCTTCAACGTTGAAAAGATTACAAACAAGAAACTCAGACAAGCTATCTCTTGTGCTATTGACAAACAGGCAATTGTAGACATTGTTCTTGAAGGTAGAGGACAGTGGCAGACTTCAATCCTTAACAGAGGCGCATGGTCATTCCTTGACAACGACGAAGTTGAAGGTGGATATGCTTATGATGTTGAGAGAGCAAAGAAACTCTTAGCAGAAGCTGGATACAAGCCAGGCGAGCTTACACTTGAGCTTACAGCTGCAACAGACAACCCTTACAAGACTATAGCTCCTATTATTCAGGCTAACTTGAAGGAAATTGGAATTAACGTAGTAATTAAGTCTATGGACCAAGCAACTCTCAAGACAGAGTGTGCTAATGGACACCAAGAACTCTTCCTGTGGAGATGGAACATTGCTGCACGTGTTGACGAGACTTACAGAGAAATCTTCTATACAAATTATCCTACAAACTATCACCAGCTTAAGGATTCTTACGTAGACGAAATGGCTGATAAAGTTCTCACAGAGAAGAATCCAGAGTTACGCTTACAGTATTCTCATGACCTTCAGAACTATCTTGTAGAACTCGTTCCACAAATTCCTCTTTATGTTCCAGATCTAGTTATCGCTTATAACAAGGGCCTTAAAGGTCAGTACCTCCAGGGTGGTGGTGCTCATGACTGGTCCCTTGCTTACATTGAGCTGTAATTTTATTTATTACGCTTAAATTTATGGAAGAACCGAGAAATCGGTTCTTCCATGCTAATTTCATTAAACCGGGAACGTAAAAAGCATGATTAAATACATACTTAAAAGGTTGATAATCATTATTCCAACCTTGCTAGTCACTTCATTGCTTATATTTTGGGCAATGGATCTTGCAGGAGGAGACCCTGCAGACCAACTTCTTCCTGAAAATGCTACGTACGAACAAAGACAGCAACTTAGGGAAGAGATGGGATTTAATGATCCTTTCTTTGTGAGATACTTTCGTTATGTAGGAGGTATCCTTACAGGAGATATGGGGACATCTTATATTAGCGGGCAAGACGTATTCAAAACGTTTATGGGCCGCTTACACATGACACTTATTTTAGGGGGTACTGCCCTTATATTTGCGAGTATAATTTCTGTTCCATTAGGAATTTATACAGCTCTTCATGAGAACACTTGGAAAGACACTCTTGCAACAGTTGCTGCACTATTTGGAGTTTCAATGCCTAACTTTTGGCTTGGTCTTATGCTTATTATTTTGTTCTCACTTAAACTTGGATGGTTACCTAGCGGAGGAACAGGTGGCATTAGATACCTAATTCTTCCTGCTATTACTGTTGGATTAAGTCTTGCAGCTCTTCTTACTAGAACAACAAGAAGTGCTATGCTTGACGTTCTTCGACAGGACTATATGACAACTGCAAAAGCAAAAGGCGCTTCTCGCAGACGTGTTATTTACAATCACGGACTAAGAAACGCAATGATTCCTATAGTAACTGCAATTGGAATGCAGTTTAGCTTTGTTATGACAGGTTCTGCACTTGCTGAGACCGTTTTTGGATGGCCAGGAATTGGAAGACTTGTTGTCGACTCTATTAATAAACGAGACACACCAATGGTTACGGGGTCAATTATTCTGTGCTGTGTCGTCATGGCATTAATTAACCTTGTTGTCGATATTATTTATGCCTTCTGCGACCCTAGAATCAAAGCTCAGTATTCAGGAAAGGGTTGATGCTATGAAAAAGAAAAAAGATAACTATGAAATAACTCCAAACGGAGAGATTGCGTATCGTGGAAGGTCTTTGGCTCAAGAAACTTGGAGAAGACTTAGAAAGAACAAGGGCGCTATGCTTGGAGCTGCGTTCCTTATTCTTTTAATTCTTGCGACTACTCTTGCCAGTTTTATTTACGATTACGATAAAGACATTATCTCAATGTCAAAAGATAGATTCCTTGCACCATGTAAAGAACATATTTTTGGAACAGATAACATGGGACGTGATATTTTTGCTCGTGTTCTTTACGGCGCAAAATATTCACTGTTCATAAGTTTTGGAGCAACGGCTTTGGGGCTTGTAGTAGGGCTTTTCTTTGGCGCCATTGCTGGCTATTACGGTGGATTTATTGATAACCTCATAATGAGAGCAACAGATATTTTCTACTCTATTCCTTATATTATGTTGGCAGTTGTTGTTGTATCACTTTTGGGTACGAGTATGGTAAACCTGTTGATTGCAATGGCCTTGGGCTCGTTTGCCGGGTTTGCTAGAATTGCAAGAGCTTCAATTATGACTGTAAGAGATCAGGAATATATTGAAGCTGGAAGAGCAATTGGACTACCTACTTGGAAGATTATATTAAAACATATTCTTCCAAACTGTCTTTCTCCAATTATTGTTCAGGTAACTCTTAGAGTAGGTTCTAATATTATTTCTGCATCTTCACTTAGCTTCTTGGGTGTTGGTATATCCCCTCCTACTCCAGAATGGGGAGCTATGCTCTCAGACGGTCGTTCTTATATTCGCTCATCTGGATGGATGTGCTTATTCCCAGGACTCGCAATTATGTTCACGGTTCTTGCTCTAAACCTTCTTGGTGATGGTCTTAGAGATGCTATGGACCCTAAACTTAAAAAATAAAGGACGGCAATATGGAAAATATAATTGAAGTAAAAGATCTTGTCGTTCGATATGAAACAGAAGACGGAATCGTAAGAGCTGTAAATGGAATTTCTTTTAGTATTGGAAAAGAAAGAACTTTGGGACTTGTAGGAGAAACTGGCGCAGGTAAGACAACTACTGCAATGAGTATTCTAAACCTTGTTCCAGATCCCCCTGGAG
>CAVDPO010000154.1:5671-8739 GCA_963610855.1 Segatella copri | reverse complement strand
GTTCTATCGTTTTGAATGGTAGAGATGTTCTAAAAATGAGCGAAAAAGAGCTTGAGAAGATGAGAGGTAACGAAGTTGCTATGATCTTCCAAGATCCTATGACAGCTCTTAACCCAGTTATTAGAGTTGGAGAGCAAATAGCTGAAAGTATTAGGCTTCATAACGACGTTTCCAAAGAAGAAGCCATGGACAGAGCAAAGAAAATGCTTGAAATGGTTGGAATTTCAGCATCTAGAGCTATGGATTATCCTCACCAGCTTTCTGGTGGAATGAAACAGCGTGTTGTTATAGCTATTGCACTTGCTTGCCACCCAACATTTCTAATTGCTGATGAGCCAACAACTGCTTTGGATGTTACAATTCAAGCTCAGGTTCTCTCCCTTATCAAGGACCTTATTGACAACAATCACATGTCAATGTTGCTCATCACCCATGACCTAGGAGTTGTTGCTGAAGTCTGTGATGATGTTGCTGTTATGTATGCAGGCAAAATTGTTGAAATTGGTTCTGCTGATGACGTATTCAATCATACTAGACACCCGTATACAGAAGGACTCTTTGATTCGTTACCAAACCTTAAGCAAAGAGGAGAAGAACTCATCCCAATCAAGGGTCTTATGCCAGACCCAGCACATTTGCCTGAAGGCTGTGCATTTTGTCCTAGATGTCCGTATGCAACAGAAAAATGCCATACAACTTCTCCTACACTTCGCAATGTTGGAGGAAATCACTTTGTTGCTTGTGACAGATATGATGAAAAAGATTTTAGCTTGAGGAGGAAAGATAATGTCTGACAATAACAATGATGTAATCCTTGAAGTTCAGAATCTTACAAAGTTTTTTGATACCCCTAAGGGAAAACTCCATGCTGTTGATGGTGTCAACTTCTCAATTAAAAGAGGCACCACTTTGGGCATTGTTGGGGAATCGGGCTGTGGAAAATCTACAACAGGAAGAACCATTCTCAAGCTCATTGAGCCTACTGGTGGGAAAATTATTTTTGATGGACACGATATCACAAATTATAGCAAGTCAAAGATGCGAAAGCTTAGGACAGAGATGCAAATTATTTTCCAAGATCCATTTTCTTCTCTTGATCCAAGACAAAGCATTATGCAGCTTATAAGTGAGCCTATTCGTGAACACAAAATTTGCAAATCAAGGGCAGATATTGAAAAGAGAACTCTTGAACTAATGGACACGGTAGGACTTGCAAGAAGATTTGTTAACTCTTATCCACATGAACTTGATGGTGGAAGAAGACAGCGTATTGGAATTGCAAGAGCCTTGGCTGTTAATCCAAAACTTATCGTTTGTGATGAACCGGTATCGGCTCTAGATGTTTCTATTCAAGCTCAAATTCTCAACTTGCTTAGAGAACTTCAAAAGAGCATGGGATTGACTTATATCTTTATCACACACGACCTTAGTGTTGTAAGATACTTCTCTGATGACATTGCCGTTATGTACTTGGGAAAGATGGTTGAAAAAGCATCTTCTGACGCTTTGTTCTCCAACCCTGTACACCCATATACAAAAGCACTTCTTTCTGCTATTCCTCTTCCAATTGTAGGAAAAGAGAAACCAGCAAGAAAGCTCATTACTGGTGAAGTTACATCTCCTGTTAACCTCCCAGACCGTTGTCGCTTTTGTGCTAGATGTGATTTGTGCAATGAAACATGTAAAACATCTCCGGACCCGTCTCTTGTAGAGGTCGAGCCAAACCACTTTGTAGCATGTACTCTTGTTACAAATGAACTAAAGAACGAAGGAGCAAAGTAAAATGTTCAATACTTATTCTTTAACACAAATGGTGGCATCTCTCTCACGGGCAATGGGTGTTGTTGCACCCAAACAGGCTGACAAATCTATCCCTCTTGTAGATGCGTTTGTAGACTCTGTAATGGGAAATGAAAGAGTTGATAGAATTCTTGTTTACAACCCAGATTGTATTGGTCATTGGCATCTTCAAAAATATCCTGATTTGTTCATTCCAGTGTTAATAAATACCCAGCTTACGGTTCCTCTTGCAACAGTATCTCCTGCATGGACTCCTATTTGTTTTGGAAGCATGTACACTGGCGTTTCCCCTCAAGTACACGGTATTCTCAAATATGAAAAGCCTGTAATAAAGGTTGATTCGTTCTTTGATTCTATGCCTAGAGCGGGTAAGAAAGTCGCAAATGTTGCTGTTGACCATTCAAGTATGGCAATGATTTTCCTTGAAAGACCTGTAGATTACTACATTGAGCCTTATGATGGGGAAGTTGTTGACAAGGCATTGGAGTTAATCAAAGAAGACAAGTATGATGTCATGACTGTTTACAACCAAGAATATGATGACATGATTCACAGAACCACTCCAGAGTCCACTGTGGCACTGAATGCTATTAAGCATCACGTGGAGTCTTTTGCGAAACTTGTAAACGCCGTTAAAGAAAATTGGAAAGATCACAATACTCTTGTAGTGTTTGCGCCTGACCATGGAAATCATTACGACTGTTTTGGACACGGAAACCATGGTGAATTCCGTGACGAAGATGTAAACATTAACCATTTCTACGGTATTATCAAAAAACAGGCATAACAGTTAAAGTTCAGCCTCAAATCTTAGCCTTCATGGTAGTCTTTGTACTGCGCCATGGAGGCTAATTATAATTTATAACAGTAGAGAAGTTTTGGGAGGTTTTTGCAAAAATCTCTTTGCAAAATGAGCTTTGTGTATTAGAACAGTTTGCAAGAACTTCTAAAGGACAAACAATATGCCTGAAAAACAACTGACAGTAAGAAGTATTATCTTTGGGCTTGTTGGAATGCTTCTAATAACATCAAGCTCAATGTTCCTAGCTCTTAAAATTGGAACAATGCCTTGGCCTATGCTTTTTGCCACGATTTTATCTATGACAATTTTAGGTCGTTTCAAAGGAAGCTCTAATCAGGAAATTAACATAACAGAAACTATTATGGCATCTGGTGCCATGGTATCTGGTGGAATTGTTTTTACAATCCCTGGAATTTGGATAATAAATCCAGAAGCAAGAATCTCATTTCTCCCCATTGCTATAATG
>CAVDPO010000154.1:0-5661 GCA_963610855.1 Segatella copri | reverse complement strand
TTATTTTGGGAGTTTTGTTTTCTGCACTCTATAGAAAAAGACTTATAGTTGAACAAGGACTTGTTTTTCCTCATGGAAATGCTGTTTTTGAAACAATATCAACAGGAATTAAGAAAGGAAAAGACTCTCTCAAACTCATAATTTCAATGGGCTTTAGTGCTGTTTTTGCAGCTGTTAGAGATATTGCCAAATTATTTCCATCTCGTCTTGTTTTCTTTGGTGGGAACTCTTTTGTTCAACCTGTCTCAATGTGGTTAAGCCCAATGGCTTTGTCTATAGGAGCTATGATAAGCCGTCTTTCTGCCTTTGTATGGCTAGGGGGAACGCTCTTTGCTTATTTGATATTTACTCCCATAGCCATGAAAGCTGGGTGGTTTGCTAGTTTTACTGCAGTTAACGATTTTAGACAAAATATTGGAATAGGAATTGTTATAGGAACAGGCTTGGGTGTTTTTATTAAGGCTATTTTTGACATAGTAGTAAAGAAAGTATCAAAAAAGAATGCAAAAGCAGTAGCTGAAAATTCTGCAAACGTAAGGAAGTCTTGGAATTCTAGCAAGTCCTCAAAAACAATTGTTCTTATTTTTGGAGTCGCTGCTGTTTGTACTATTCTTTTGACAATAGGAACAGAGCTTACTATTCTTCAGGCTCTTCTTGTTGTAGCCGGTGCCGGTCTTACAACTCTTTTAAGTGGAATGCTTACAGGAGAATGTGGAACGAACCCCTTGGAAGTTTTTGGAATTCTTGTAATGCTAGCATCTTCTATGCTGCTTAAAACATCTTCAATGGCATTATTCCTAACAGCCGGCACTGTTTCTGTCGCTTGTGGTCTTACGGGCGTTATGATGAACGACTTTAAGGCTGGCTACAAACTTGGAACTAATACAAAACAGCAAATCATTGCTGAAAGCATAGGCGCTATAATAGGTGCAATTTTCTCAAGTGCAATGCTATTTGTAATCAAGAAAAGTATTGGAACTTTTGGAACAGATACCTATCCGGCTCCTCAAGCGGCAGCTGTTGCTTCTCTTGTTAGCGGAGGCCAAAACAACCCTGAACTTCTTTGGGCAATTATTGCAGGTTCAATACTCTATCTTTTGCACGTTCCTTCAGCAACACTTGGACTTGGAATTTATATGCCTATCCATATTTCAATTTCTATGGGATTTGGTGCAATTATAGCTGTAATAATGGACAAAACGGGCAAAGTTCAAAACAAAGACATCAATCTTGTTTCCTCTGGTTTTATGGGAGGCGAAGGCGTAGTTGGCGTCATTGTTGCAATAATAAGCATTTTTAGCTAACGTTTGATTTATGCGTGCAAACGCTAAAATGAGATTGGAGACTTTTTAATGGAGAAAATTGCTAAGTTTATCCTCATCAAACAACATACCGATTTTGAAATTACTCACATCTTACAACAACAGGCAAAAAAGGGTTGGTGGCTGTTAGAATGTAAAGGAAACAAATTTATTTTCTCTAAAAAAACAGACATAAATGAGAACGTTTGCTGTCATACAGTACACTCTCCAAGTTTTGGCGTAGTTTCAGAAGACATAATAGACAATGATAAAGACAAATGGGCAAATGACGGCTGGCATATATTTTGTGAGGGGTCCCTTCAAAATGTTCAAGACTCTCGAAGACAGGTTTTTCTCTATTCTAATGACCCAAATGTCGCTGTAATAGAAGAACCTGAAGACTCCAAAAATGGTGCAATTAAGCGAGGTCTAAACAAGGGTTTTTCTAATCTATTTATTTGTATATCTTACCTTGTAGCTACTTGTTATGGGTTTATGACTGGAAGACTTGAAACATTCATGGCAATTATTGCGTTTGCTACAGATCTTGTTTCCACAGTACTGGGTGTTTTGTCTATTTTGTATTCTCTTAAGCTAAAAAAAGATTACGTCAAAGCGTGTAAGTCTGGTCATTACTACTACATAGACTTGGCAACAATAGCTACTTCTATAACGCTTGGTATTCTCGCTGTGTATCTTGTTTTATCAATGTTATTCTGAACGGGTTTCAAACCTCTCTAAAAATTTTTCAAAATTTTTGTACATCTAAAATGCAATTTGTAAAATTCTTGGGCCTTTAGTTCTTAAAAACCTCTGTGTCTTACTGTAAGTATTTGTGTTGTATAAAGTTAAGATGAGGGTTGTTAGGCCAAAATATCAAAAACAATTTTTGTAAAGCCTCTTAAAAAAGTCTAAAAAAGTGAAAAAAGAAGGGAGAAAGACAAAAATATCGGCCTTTTTTGGGGAAAATTGTGAATGAAAAAGACCCTTTCTTTTGAATAGATATTACGGAGGTGCAAAATGAGAAAATCCGTAATCATAATTGCATTTGTTTTGATGGCTTTGTTGGCTTCGTGTTCTGAAAATCCCGGAACAACTACTATGAGGCTTCACTTGGCTTTGGGTTCGGAATCCAATTCAAAAACGCTGTCTCCAAATGATAGCTCTGTGTTGGATGTTAGCAAGTACACAATCACTGGAACTGGCCCTAATGGTAAGACGTTCACAACAAGTTCCTCTAGTGATTCTGTAACGATTGATGGTCTTACAATTGGTCAATGGACTGTTACTGCGAAGGGTTTGAATAATCAAAATACAGAGATTGTTTCTGGTACATTGACTTTTACTCTTACTTCAACTCCAACTCCTCAAACAATTGTTTTGGACACTCTAATTGGTACTGGAAGTTTTAGTTTTAGCGTGGATTGGGCTGCCTGTGATGTATCTTCTCCTTCTGTTGTTGCATATCTAAAAGGTCCAGATATGAATCAAAAAGAAGTTGAGTTACCTGTTACTCTAAATAAAGATAATAAAACAGCTTATGTGTCTGAAAATCTTGCAGCGGGTTCTTATCTTCTAAGAGTTCTTTTGTATGATGATTCTGTGCAAGTTGCGGGTCTTGTAGAAGCTGTACGGATTTCTAATGGTACCGAATCAAATGGCACTCTTTCCTTTTTATTCAATGAATTGGGCGCCCAAGTAGTTATGCACATAAAAGATGCAACTGGTGTTCCTATTAAGGGTGTTTTGTCTATGGAAGGTTCTCCTAGTGAGTTTGTGGCACAGACTGAATATACTTGTAATTTTGCCTTTAGCTCTCCTGAGAATGTGCAATCTAATGGCCTAACAATAGAGTGGTACTATGATGGAGCACTCCAGCCAGAGTCTCCTCGTTCTTTGGATAGCACTGGTAGTTCTTTCACAGTTACTCCAACCGTTGGTGCTCACCGTATAGATGCTGTTGTTTATAATACAAAACTTGGAAGTACGGGATCTGCTTCTTATTCGTTTAATGTAATTCCAAATGGACATGATGGAGAATTGCTACTCTTAAATGAGAATGCACATGGTAGTCTTTCTATTGATGAAAAAACACTAGTAGCTGCTCTTCCTAATGACAAGTTTGTTGTTATTTCTCCAACGGTAGGTGAGATGTATGTATGTTCTGTTTCATCTAGTGCTCAAACTTTGAGTGTAGAGAAGACATACAGTGCTTCTGATGCTTCTGGTTTCTATTGGATTGCGGCAACAAAGCATTTGTTCTCAGATCAAAAGATGGATTATTTGATTGCTACTGATAATTATCAAGGAAAAGAAAGCGTAACATGTTTGCGTCTAGATTCTTCTTCAAATACGTTAACTAGTTGTTTGAGAGCAGAGAGCAAAATGGGAAGTATTTCGCTTTCTGAGATTTCTGCTGCAACGTTTACTCCTTCTAAGAACTTCATTCAAATAGCTGATTTAGGAACAAAGTATATGTTTGCTCTTACAGTTGATGGTAATACCGCAAAACTTAGTGCTTACAATAAGAAAATTGGATCAGGAGCGTTTGAAAGTGTAAATGATTTAGACTCTTCTCCTGATGGCAAGTACCTTTTGTATTCTGCCGCAAGCTCAACTGGGTTTGTTTCTATTTCTTATGCTGATGAAGGAAGACTTCTTAATGGTTCAGTTTCAGAACTTGGTTTGTATGCAACAAAGGGCATTCGTTATGCTAATGCAAGTCTTGTGATAAAAGCTGGTAGCACTTGTCTTGAGACGTACAAAGTGGTTGAAGGCTCCTCTTATACTAAGATGAGCACTTTTGATATCCCTGTTGAGAAATTGGAAGCCGATGGTTCAAATTACTTCTACGTTGTAAGCACTGGTAATAGGATTGAGAGTTTTGAAGCTATAGGTTATGCAATATCTTCTATTGGCTCTGTTTCCTTGAACGCAGCACCTTTATCAGTTGCATTGTCAGAAAACTATTTTGTAACTGTTACAGCAAATGGTGCAATTTCTTTACTTGGTATTATCTAGTGTTTTGTGGTGATATTCTTTGTTTGTGTTGCATGATAAATATGTGGATACAACACAAGCCAAAAAATATTAATGATGGCTTATGAAAAGAATAATTGTATGTTTTTTACTTATTCTGTTGGTTGTTGGGGCATTGTACTGCTCCAACAACCTAGGGGTTTCGTTGGACTTTGGAACACTTCAAGATCCTTTTGTGAGTAAAGATAGCTTTCAGTTTTCTTGTGATATGAGAGCCTATGTCCTTGATGGATTTGAGCTTAGAATTCCTATTGGTTTTGCGTTCAAGAAGAGCGCAACTGATACATTTACTTCTTTTTTTGAAGTAGGAATTTTGCTTGTTTACTATCCTTGGGAAAGTGGCCCTTTTATGGGGTTATCTCTTTTTCAAGTTGGATTTTCACATGGTACTGAAGATTTAGAAAGGCTTTTGAACTTAAATGAAGTTGTACTTGGTTGGACATTTAACTTAAGTCATGGACTTTTTATTGAGCCTTCTGTTTCTATTAGAGACCCTTCTGGAACGTTTACTGATGAGTATTCAAAACTCAAAGGTGTTTTTTCTTGTTATAGGACATTTAGATTTAGATTGTCCTTTGGCTGGCTTTTTTGTGAGGTATAAAGAGGTATAAAATGAATGCAAAAGCAATGAAATTATTAAACCAGGTTGTGAGTATTTTTTTGCTACTGGCAATGGTATCGTGTAATCTTTCTTATATTCCGTCTTTCAAGGCTTCTATAACTGACTCTGAAATGAAACCTACTGTTGCAAAAGTTATAGATGCTCAGCTCTCTTGTATAAAAGAGTATCTTGATGATGACTTAAAACAAAGTTTAGAAGGGGTAGATTCTTCTAAAGCGTTAGAGAGTTTGGGCTATTCTAAAGATGTGAGCAATAGACCGTTGACTGGTTCTGACATTGTTGAACTTACTCTAAGAGAAGAAGGTGGCAAGGATTATTTAGATTTTTGTTATGCTGTGGATCTTTCTCAACAAAATCTTGATGTGGACCCAATAATGGAGACAGCTAAATATGTGCTTTCTTCTGAAGAATATGCAAATCTTAAAGAACAAACTGCTAGTTTTGAAGATTCTATGGCTACAAAAGGTACAGAGTTTGCAAAAAGTCTTCCTTTAAGTCAACAAGAAGCTTTCTATAAGGACCTTAAAGTGTTGGTAACGAGATCTGTAGTTCTTATGGTTGCTGGAATTGTTTATGCTTGTGTTCCAAATCTTGTGTTTTGGGGAAAAGTAAGTGCTGCAGCAGCCATTGCTGTTGGTGCCGGGCTTGTTGCAATATCAATTATGTCTATGTATGAATATTACAAGTATGGAACTGGCG
>CAVDPO010000153.1:0-2054 GCA_963610855.1 Segatella copri | reverse complement strand
GAAGAACATTACATGATTGTTGATGCTTTCCAAAAGAAATACCCCAATATTAAAATTGAGGTCGTTCAGGGCAGCACTGGTGAGCTACTTACGCGCGAAAGAGCTGAGGCTAGCAACCCTCACGCAGACATCCAATTTGGAGGCCTTTCTTATTCAAACTCAATTTCACATGCCGATATCCTTGAGTACTACATTTCTCCAAATGACAAAAATCTTCCTGAAGCATTCCGTAGCGCAAATGGTCTTGTAACGCTTAAGTCAATCAATTTGCAGTGTCTTTTGGTACACAAAACTCTTGAAGCTGCAACAGGTGTTACTATTGAAAGTCTTGATGATATTTTGAACCCAGCCTTAAAAGGAAAAATCTCTTTTGCAGATCCAAACTTGGGTTCAACTGCTTTCAAGTGGCTTACAGCTATTTTGTATGTTAAGGGAAATGGAAATCCTGAATCAAAAGAAGCATGGGATTATGTTGAAGCTCTTATTCAACAACTTGATGGAAAACTTGCTTCTTCAACAGGTAATGCTCATAAGAATGTAAAAAACGGCGAGTATGTTGTTGGATTTACTTCAGAATCAAATGCTGTTAATTACCTTTCAGAAGGTTTTGGAGATATTCTTCGTGTTGTATATCCAAAAGAAGGAACAACAGCTCCATCATACGGTATTGGAATTATCAAAAACTGCAAAAACTTTGAAAATGCAAAACTTTTCGTTGACTTTATTATCTCTGAAGAAGGCCAAGAAATTTATGCAAATTCTTCCTTTAGACCTGCTGACACAAGGTTTGAAAACACAAGCGAGTATATCCAGCCAATTAGTACAATTAAACTTGTTACAGAAGACAATGCTTATCTTGCAGAGAACCAAAAAGCAATTCTTGATAAGTTTAACAACCTTTGGGCAAAGTACAACTAATTCATAGAGGTTTACAAGAAGGGCGGCCCTTATTAGGGCTAGCCCCCTTGATTTTGCAAAAACCTCTTCCAATGGGAGATAAACAGGAGAATATTAAATGGCAATTGAAATAAAAATTAATCATGCTCTAAAAAAGTATGAAGGTCTTACCGTCATTCCAGACTTGAATTTAGAGGTCAAACCTGGTGAGTTTTTTACGTTATTAGGACCTTCTGGATGTGGCAAAACCACACTTTTGAGGATGATTGCGGGCTTCAATAGTGTTGAGGGTGGAGAATTTCTATTTAATGACAAAGTTATTAACAATATAGAACCTGCGAAAAGAAATATTGGTATGGTGTTCCAAAATTACGCAATCTTTCCACATTTGACTGTAAGAGAGAATGTAGCGTTTGGATTAAAGAATAGAAAATTACCAAAAGAAGAAATAAAACAAATTACAGATAAGTTTTTGGATTTGATGCAAATTTCTTGTTTTCAAGATAGAATGCCTGACCGGTTGTCTGGAGGCCAACAGCAACGTGTTGCATTGGCAAGAGCATTGGCCATTTCTCCAGACGTGCTTTTGATGGATGAACCTCTTTCAAATCTTGATGCAAAGCTTAGACTTGAAATGAGAAAAGTAATCAAAGATATTCAGCGCAAGGTTGGAATTACTACTGTTTATGTTACACACGACCAAGAAGAAGCAATGGCTGTTAGTGATAGAATTGCTGTAATGAATGGTGGCATTATACAGCAAATTGGCTCACCTAGAAATCTTTATCAGCGCCCGGCTAATGTTTTTGTGGCTACTTTTATTGGACATACAAATATACTTAAGGCAAAAGCGTCTGGGAAAACTGTTGTTTTCTGTAACGATTACAAAGTTGAAATTGACGGTATGAAAGAAACAGACGGCTGTGTTAGCGTCTCTATACGACCAGAAGAATTTGTTATTAATTCAAATTTGGATGCTTATGGCCTTGAAGGAACTGTTGAAGATTGCACATACCTTGGGCTTGATACTCAGTATTTTATAAGGCTAGAAGATGACACGTTGGTTGAAATTATCCGTGAGTCAATTATAGGGAAAGACTTAGAAATAGGTGATAAGGTAAAACTCTCTGTTAAGAAAGAAAAAATTAATGTGTTCG
>CAVDPO010000152.1:0-2697 GCA_963610855.1 Segatella copri | reverse complement strand
GTATGGAAAGAAGAATAAAAATTGCTCCGTCAGTCTTGTCTGCGGATTTTTCTGCAATGCGTGAAGCCTTAAAAGAAATTACTGAAAGTGGTGCTCCTTGGATTCATCTTGATGTCATGGATGGCTCCTTTGTCCCAAATATCACATTTGGACAAAAGTTTATTAAGGACATAAGACCACACTCCAATCTCTTTTTTGATACTCACTTAATGATTGAGAATCCAGTGAAATATGTAAGTGAATTTGCATCTTCTGGTTCTCAAGCTATTACAGTTCATTATGAAGCATGTGAAAATCCAGTTCTTGTTTTACGCAAAATTAGAGAGTTAGGATGCTTGGCAGGAATTTCTATTAAGCCTAACACTAATATAGAAGTTCTAGAACCTCTTTTAGATGAAATTGATCTTGTACTGGTTATGAGTGTTAATCCAGGCTTTGGCGGACAATCTTTCATTCCAAACAGCATAGACAAAGTAAAATGGCTAAAAGACAGTAGAAAAGATAGAAAATACCTTATTTCAATTGATGGAGGTATAAACGATCTAACTGTCAGTGCTGTTTATGATGCAGGAATTGATGTTGCGGTTACAGGGTCTGCTTTCTTTAAGGCGAATGATAAAAAACTTTTTGTTGATAAAATGTCTCTAGGAATGAGGTAATCCAATGAGAGCTGTAATCCAAAGAGTGAAAACTGCAAGTATTACTGTTGAAGACCAAATTGTTGGGTCAATAGAAAGTGGCCTTCTAATTTATTTAGGTGTATGCGACAGTGATGATTATGCAACATGTTCCAAAATGGCTGACAAAATTGCAAAACTGCGAATTTTTTGTGATGAAAATGACAAGATGAATTTAAGTATTTCAGATGTGAATGGAGGTTTTCTTGTAGTAAGCCAATTCACGTTATATGCAAATCTTCACAGAGGAAATAGACCTTCTTATGATGGAGCAGGAAAACCTGAACATGCTAAAATGCTTTATGAATATTTTATTAACCAATTAAAGCAAAAAGGGTTTAATGTTGCAAATGGTATATTTGGAGCACATATGCATGTTTGTTATGAGAACGATGGCCCTGTAACAATCCTTATGGATTCAGAGACTTTGTTCACAAAAAATTAAAATGGTTCATTTCGTTAGGAGTTAAATATGGCAAAAGAAAAACTTGTAGAAGAAAAAATGAATGACGAAAAAAAGAGTTCTATGCTCAAACAAAAAATTGAAGCTCTTGAAGCTGCAAGGCAACAAATAGACAAAGAATTTGGAAAAGGTTCTCTTATGAGACTTGGAGACAGCTCTGTATCTAAGAATGTAGAAGTAATACCTTCTGGTTCTATACTATTAGATGAAGCACTAGGTGTTGGAGGTTATCCAAGAGGAAGAATTATTGAAATTTATGGGCCTGAATCTTCTGGAAAAACAACTTTAGCACTTCATGCTATTGCAGAGGCTCAAAAGGCTGGTGGAATTGCTGCTTTTATTGATGCAGAACATGCTCTTGATCCTTCTTATGCAAGAAAACTTGGAGTAGATACTGATGAACTGTGGATTTCACAACCAGATAGCGGAGAACAAGCTCTAGAAGTTGCAGAGTCGTTAGTTAGAAGTGGTGCTGTAGACATAATAGTTGTTGACTCAGTTGCAGCTCTTACACCACAGGCTGAACTTGAAGGAGATATGGGCGATTCTCACATGGGACTTCAAGCTCGTCTTATGAGCCAAGCTCTAAGAAAATTAACTGGAATACTTGCCAAGAGTAAAACAACTATTATTTTCATAAACCAAATTAGAATGAAAATTGGAGTTATGTTTGGCAATCCTGAGACAACAACTGGAGGAAATGCACTTAAATTCTATAGTTCTGTTAGACTTGATGTTCGCAAAATTGAAACTATTTCTAAAGGTGCCGATGAATTTATTGGTAATAGAGTTAGAGTAAAAATTGTAAAGAACAAAGTTGCTCCTCCATTTAGAAAAGTTGAGCTAGATTTGTATTTCAATGAAGGAATATCATACGCTGGTGGACTTTTAGATGGAGCCTTAAGACATGGCATTCTTGAAAAAACAGGTTCTTGGTACTCATACAATGGAGAGAAAATAGGACAGGGAAGAGACAACGTTATTGTTTTCTTGAAACAAAATCCAGATATCATGGCTGAACTTGATGCAAAACTTAGAGAAGCTATTTTTGGTGCTAACGAAAAAACTCAGGAGTAAAGACTTATATGGTCGAGTTTCATACTAGTGCTTATGATGGTCCTCTAGATGTGCTTTTGGCATACATTCAAAAAGCACAAATTAACATTTATGATATTCCCATTGCTCAAATTACAGACCAATTTTTGGAATACATCCATCATGCAGAACAAATAGGTCTACAGGATTTATCAGAGTTCTATAAAATGGCAGCTGAACTTATTTGGATTAAAAGCCAAATGATGTTGCCCATTGAAGTTGAATTTGATGAACAATATGTTGACCCTAGAGAAGAACTAGTTGAAAGACTTTTAGAGTATTCTAAATTCAAAAAGTATTCAGAGCTTCTTTTGGGTACTGATAAATCCGACGACCTTGTTGTTCAAAGAAAGAAATCGGAATTTATGATCCCTTTTTCTGATGAAGAATTATGGGAAAATGTGTCAGTTAACGATCTTCTTGAAACATTTGCCAAGATGATGGGGAACTATAGCTTTATTG
>CAVDPO010000151.1:2114-2703 GCA_963610855.1 Segatella copri | reverse complement strand
CTCATAATTACTCATTCTGGTTCATTCATAAAGATTATGATGATTGCATCTGGAATTGGAACTCTCTGTGATGGACTTTACACTCTTTTTAGTATAAGACGTTGGCATTTTGCTTCTACAACAAAGACTTTAGCAATTGTTAAAGGTCTAGTATCTACATTGATAGGTCTTGCTGCAATTCTAGTTCCTATTTTTGTGGCAGAAACAGCAATGACAATTCTTGTGTATTCGTTTGCAATATGTCTAGTTTTCTCAGCTGTTGTTTCTTTCCAAAACGCAGCCATGGCACGTTCATTTATTCCCGGTATTCCTACAGGCCATTTTTATGCAGAGGCCATTGTAAGCCTTTTAGTTTCCATTATCCTATTTGCAAAACCTACTGAAGTTCTTACAACATTTGCTATTATTGTAGGTATTATTGTCATTGTCTCTGGAGTAGGCGTAATCATTTGGGCATTTAGACTTCTTAAGATTGCAAAAAATGCAACTGTTATTGAGATTAATGCCTCTGTAAAAGATGCAAATTAATAACTGAGAGAAGGCTTTGTAAAATCTATTTGAGTGTCATTATGTGAGAGATTATGTGAGT
>CAVDPO010000151.1:0-2104 GCA_963610855.1 Segatella copri | reverse complement strand
CTCTAGTAGCGACCTATAGTCTTGGGCTGAAAAAATAATATGGTCCAAGACTTCTATTCCTAATAAAGCTCCGGCTTTTCTAATTCTTCTTGTTACAGCAAGGTCGTCTGTACTTGGACATAAATTTCCACTTGGGTGATTGTGAGCCAGCACCACAGCCGTCGCTCTCTCTTTTAGTGGTTCTGCGAAAATTTCTCTTGGATGTACGAGCGTGCGGTTAACAAGGCCAATAGAAACAACATTTATGCCTATAAGCTCATGGGCACCATTTAGCATTACACATAAAAAATGTTCTTGTTGTCTTGTTCCATAATGTCTAATGGCATTGAAGATATTTTGCGGACATCCCATATTCTTCCACCCTGAGTACGACATTCTTCTTCCAAATTCTAAGCATGCACATATAACCGATGCTTTCGCAGGGCCAAGTCCTGCAATGTGAGATAAGTCTGAAATTTCTACTCCATTTTTTCCTTTGGTATCTATAATGTCTAGAATGTCCAAAGAAATATCTTGAACAGGACGGCCCTTACCGCCGGAGCCTAGTATTATACAAAGAAGTTCTAGGTCGCTTAAATCTTGCGAACCTTTAACTTCAAGACGTTCGCGAGGACGCTCATTTTTTGGCATGTCCTTAATTGATTTGAATTCAATGGGTTTACTTGTGTACTTCATGTATAACTATATACAAAAAAGTGTTATTTTCATTCACGCCAAAACTAATGAGCAGCGTATAAATATGTGGAATACTTGGGGCTGCGGTGCCACGTTTGACACCGCGCTAAATCTTACACCTCTAGAGAAAAACCAAACGAGAATTGAATATCGTTTTTAGCTTTTGTGTATTCTCCTGTTTTTGTACTGTGTGTCCAACGGGAAAGATATGCAAGATTTCCAAAAACAGAGATATCCATCCATTTTACGAGTTGTGGCACATAATATTTCGCCTCTGCAGAAATAGTTAACTGATATGTAATTATGTCACCATAAGGGGTATTACCACTAATGTTGGCTTTTTCATTATTATCGTTCTTTGTATTGTGTGAATGGAACATTGTTATTTCACCTTTACGGATGAATTCAGAACCCAATGCTATATAAATTACTTCTGGGATATTGTACTCAACTTGGAACTTTCCAACAGTTGCATCACTACCATAAGGAAAGCCAATATAGTTAAGTTTTACTGTTCCTGAGCCTTGATATATGAAGGTGTAGTCTCTTTGTAGCATAAGAAAGTCTATGCCATCACGTCTATACATCATTGGAGTTGTGAAAGAGCCTTCTGCTGTTGTTTTTATATATCCTGGCCCTAACGCAAAACTATATGAAGAACCTAAAAGCATACCAAGAGCATTAGACTGGCTGTTTCCTTCTCCTGGGATAGTTGCGTTATCTAGTCCAAATTGCCAGTAAATATCCCACCCATTAAGAGGTGTTACATAGAGTTCAAGAGATGCAATAGAGTTGAATAGGTCTCTATTATTGAGCTGGTGGTAGATAAACGCAGGATTAAGATTTTGTATTTCTAGAACTTGACTGCGGTACATTAAAGATTCTGTCAGTACAAAGCTTAGCCAACTGAGAGGTCTAAATTCTAACCTATGATTCATGAATATTCTTATGTCTTCTGGTCCCTTTTTGTCTTCTTCTGATACATAAGGTTGTGTTTCAAGAAATATATTGTTCCATTCGTACTTGAAAGCATTGGTATATATGGAAAGCCTAGCAAAATCATGGTAGTTTACATGCTTGTCTATTATAAAGGATCCAATGATGCTTCGTCCCCAGTTTAGCTTGTCCCTTCCAAAGAGGAAGTTCCAGTTATCCCCTCCAAATGAAACAAATGCGCGTGTTGGGAAATTTGCAGCAACATTCCATAAACTCCAAAATGGAGTATTGTCGTTATAGATAGAAGAAAAACTTGTACTCGACTTAACGACATGTGGCGAATACCTGTACTCTAAATCCCAATCTACTGGTAGGTTTTGTTCATCTGTTATTCCGTTTTCTTCCATGTATTTCTTTTTTACATTTTCATAAGAGTCTACAATAGCACCAATACCATAAGGGAAATCGGTCTCATGGCTGTAGAGTTCTGTTC
>CAVDPO010000150.1:0-2914 GCA_963610855.1 Segatella copri | reverse complement strand
TTGCTATAATCTTTTGCTTAGTTTCAATGTTCACGCATTGCCAGCTTGAATGGCAAGAAAAAAATCGCAACGCTCAAGAAATAGACAGTTTTGACACAATAGAAGATTTTGAAATAACTCCTATAATCCCCCTTGTTGAAAACGAAACTTCTTCTCAAATGGAGCGTCAACCAATAGAAGAATATATATTTGAAGATGACAAAGAAAGTTCAAATGAAGGCGTAGAGCAGGTAGGTATAAAACAAACTCTTCTAGACATTTCTCCCATTCCATTACCACCAATAGAGCCTTTTGTCCTTTATGAAAAGCCTCATGAAGACAAGATTTCTTTATGGAATTTTGAACCTCAAGAGCAAATTGATTGGTCTGAGTTTGTTTTTAGTGATGAGCCAGTAGAGCTTCCCAGTGGTAAATATTATGTCTCTCTCTATGTTAACGAATTTATGCAAGGGAGCATAGAAATGCTAATGAGTGATGGCATTGTTTCTTTTAGCAAAACAGCACTTGAGGAAATTCTTAAAGACATTGTTACAACAGCATATTTTGAGGATTTCTTTGAACTTGAAGAAGAGTGGTATTCACTTGATTATCTACAGCAAAAAGCACAAGAGGTTTTGTATGATAGTACAAACTTAATTTTAAGTTTGATGTTTAACTCTAATCAAATGCCAATTCAAAACCTTTCAATGAGTAGTAGAGATCACAAACTTAGAAGTCAGTACAATATCACTGGCGCAATAGAACTAGAGCCAGCAAGATTTACGTTAATAAGCAACATAAACGCACTTTTTAATACTCATCACTCAATTAGCGATACTTTTTCATTGAAAACACTATCTCTTTCAGTTGGACTTTCAAACACATTTTCTTTTTGGAATATGACATTTAATATCCCAATCTCACTCATGTACACAAAAAATCAAGGCTTTTCGTACTCTTTAGGCAATTTTTACGGTTATGTGGATTTTCCAACGAAGAATTTACGTTTATCTTTTGGAGGTGTTGGTTCTTCAAATTTCTCTACAGGTTCTCCGTTTGGATTTGTTCTTGAAAAGAATTATAACTTTGGATCTTCCAGTGCAAATGACAATCAATATGAGAAGACAATTACTTTAGAAGAAGACTCTCTTTTAGAAGTTACTGTCAATGGCAAAGTTGTTTTTAGAAGAAATATGGCTTTTGGCATTTACAGACTAAGGGATTTTATCTTATCTAGTGGCAATAACGATATTAAAGTTCGCATACATCCACTTTCTATGGGCAATAATGAAAGCCAAGACACCATTTTATTTTTTGAACAAAGTTACGACTCATCCCTTCTTGCAAAAGGCGATAATCTTTGGCGCGCTGGAGCAACAATTCAAAAAACAATGCGTCCAAAAATTACATTTGACTTTTCTAATTTTAACTTGTTTGGAGAACTTACTCTTGGCCTTTTTCACAATTACACGCAATCACTCTTGCTTTCTATTCTTGTTCAGAAACAGACCACTAATAATTATTTGACTACATTAAAAGGGTCTTTATCTGGTACTCTTGCAACTGTCCTTGGTACAACAAAGTTCAATTTAACAGGAACAATCCTATCTAGTGGCTTAAATGATAGCATTGCACAATTAGTCATATCTCAATCTTTTGCAAATGAAAAACTTAAGGCACTTTTTTTGACAACTTCTTTTTTCTTTGGCAAACAAAATGAAATAACATTAAGTGTCAATTATTCGTTCAAACTGTCATCACTAGCTGTTAGTACATCACTTAAGACTTCATATTCAAGTGCCACTGGATTTAACGTATCTGCTATGTTGTCTACGGGATTGGTCTTGGGTAAAAGAGTGAGTTTTTCTTTGTCTACAAGTATTGATGACAAATTCAATGCATATGCCTCGTTTGGACTTTCGTTTTCTATTGGAGCAAATACAACAAGTGCAACAGCAAGTTTTACAAAGGCTACAGAGCCCACAATAAATGTAAGTTCAACAATGGTGATTGGAAAAAACAATGTTACAGCAAATATGGGGAACATTAAATTTAGCGATATCTTAAATCATAATGTGGGGGTGAGTTGGTCTCATAGTGGCTCGCTGTTTAATTTTGCAACACGAGTATACACAAATACAGGTTACAGTGCACTTTCTACTGCCACCTCTTTATCAACAGCTTTTGTTTTTGCAGACGGCAAAATAGCTCTCTCAAATGGAATATCATCTCCTTTTGTTATAGTTTCTCCACAAAAGTCGTTGAAAGACATAGAAATAGCTACATCTAGCTCTAGCAGTTCTAACTCTAATAAAATTACAAGAACTTTTGGCAATGCTTTGTTCAAAAACCTTAAAATGTATGAACCAAATACTGTGATTGTCTTTGCATCTTCCAATACTGTTGCAAGTGCTTCGCAATCGTTTGTATTCAAAGCAACTCCTCAAGCAATGCAAGGTTTTGTTGCAAAAATAAAACTTGAACCAAAATTAACGATATCTGGTGTCTTATTAAAGAATGAATATGAAGCATATAGTTTGTATTCATCTCCTTTATACAAAGTAGAACTGCTAGATGATGGAATAAGTATAGACAATATTAGAGAGCTAGAAGAAAACTATCTTTTTACCGATTCTTTTGGTCGTTTTATTTTTAATGATTTGAAAGCTGGTCTTTACATGTTTGATTTAGAGATAAATGGTCTTTGGTATGCTGTTTTCTTTGAAGTTCCGTCAAATGTTGTTGTGCAAGATACTAATTGGGCAAATGTTCTAGTTTTTGCAGATTTCATTGCGCTAGAGAAAATTGAAGAAACTGAACCCCTTTATGATATTTCATCTTTTGATGAAGAATATTGCGGCTCACTTATGTTGCAAGTTCAAGGTCTTATAACAGAGGACGATTTTTGGGATATCTTAATTTAAGGAACTTGTAG
>CAVDPO010000149.1:0-2184 GCA_963610855.1 Segatella copri | reverse complement strand
ACTTATTTTGTGTTAGATTAGCAAAAAAGTAAAGGTTTTGTTGCGCTAATCGAGAAAAAAGTAAAGGTTCCAAGGTTTTTGCAAAACTGTCTTTAAGACATTGGAGCGGGGGCAATTTTAATTACATTTGGAATACTTCGTATAGATTTTACAACCTTCTTAAAAGATTCTTCGTTATCGCATTCCACAGTAAATGTTCCAACAAGATTTCCCATTTCGTCATCTATTAAGCTTCCAGCAACAAGATGTCCAGAGTATTTTCTAAGAGCGCCTTCAATTTCACTAAAAAGGTCTTGTGTTCTCTTGCTTGTTACCATAAAGCGTCGTGTTATTGTCTCTGCAGCTGTTTCCCATTCAACATCAATCTTTCGTTGGTCTATTTCTGACATGTGGGCAAGATTTGGGCAGCTGGCTTTGTGTACAATGATACCTCTACCGCGTGAAACATAGCCAACAATTTCATCCCCAGGCATGGGATTGCAGCATTGGGCTATGCTTATCATAATGTTGCGGTTCTTAGAAACTGTAACAGAGCTTTTTGTGCTATCATTTTTAACTTGACGAACAATGTCGCTGTCTTGAAGTTCTTGTGGTGAGACTTGCTGTTTTTCTTCGTTTGCAATTGCCGCTTCAACATCTTTTTTGTGAGCAATAATGTTCTTTTCTATAAGCAAGTTTTCATCATATTTATTAAGCCATGCTCTAATTTTTCTTCTTGCACTAGTAGTGTGAGCATATTTTAGCCAAGTAACACGAGGGTGAGCATTCTTTTGGGTGAGAATTTCAATGACTTGTGTATTTTGAAGAGGCTGTCCCAAAGGAATAATTGAGCCATTGGCTTTTGCACTTACTGTTTGGTTTCCAATTTCTGTATGAATAGTGTATGCAAAATCAAGTGCTGTTGCCCCCACAGGAAGTTCTATTGCTTGTCCTTTAGGAGTAAATACATAAATTGTGTCTTTTAGAAGTTCACTCTTTATGTCATCCATAAATGATTCGCTTTGCTCTATTTCGTTGTTCCAAGTCTTTAGTTTTGATGCAATTCTTGATAGTTGCTGGCTATCCATGTTTACCCAGCTTTGGCTTGATTGACCACCTCCAAGAGCTGCTTTATAAACCCAGTGAGATGCAACACCATATTCAGCAATTTGATCCATCTCGTAAGTTCTTATTTGAACTTCAAGGATTACACCATTCATTGTCATAATTGTTGTATGCAAACTTTGATAGTTGTTTGCTTTTGGCATTGCAATATAATCCTTAAAACGGCCTTCCATTGGTGGCCATAATTGGTGGATTATTCCAACAAGGGTATAACACTCTGGCACTGTGTTGCATATAACTCTAACTCCAAGAATATCAAAGATTTCGTCAATCTCTTTTCTTCTTTTTTTCATTTTCATGTAAATAGAGTATGTGTGTTTTGAGCGTGATGTTATTTTAATTCCCTTAATACCTGCTTCTATGCAAGCGTTTGAGATTTTCTTCTTAACTGTTTCAAGATACTTCTCAAATTCACTTTGTTTGGATAGCAAATAGTCTTGTATGTACTTGTAAGTATCGGGCTTTAGAGTTTTAAGGCTTAAGTCTTCGAGCTCGGCCTTCATCCAGGCAATACCCAAGCGGTCTGCAAGCGGAGCGTAAATATCAAGACAATCGCTTGCAATCTCTTTGGCGCGTACAGGGTCCATGTATTGCAAAGTGCGCATATTGTGAAGTTTGTCGGCAAGTTTGATTATGATGACAGGCATGTTCTTACTTGTTGCAATGAACATCTTTCTTATTGTCTCTGCTTCTTGTGCGCTCTTAGATAGGCTCTTAATATTAGCAATCTTAGTAACGCCTTGCACAAGTTCGCAAACATTCTTGCCAAAAAGCTCTGTTATTTCGTCTTCTGAAGTGTTTGTATCTTCAATGACATCATGAAGAAGTCCTGCGCATACAGTATCAACATCCATGTTCATTTGAATGAGAGTTTCTGCTACTGCAAGAGGGTGAATAATGTACGGCTCACCGCTTTTTCGTTTTTGGTTCTCATGCTTTATGTTTGCAAAATTTGCAGCTTTTTCTATTTTGTCATGGTCTTCTTGAGAATACTTTGTTACTTTTTGCATGAATCTTTTTACAAGTTCTTCGTACATATCTATCTTCTCTTTTTCTATAAATTTCACAACTTCTTATGTC
>CAVDPO010000148.1:0-9611 GCA_963610855.1 Segatella copri | reverse complement strand
ACGATATACTCAATCCTCTTTTGGGTTTCATAATTGGAGATATGGACTTCTCTGATTTAAGAATTGTTCTTAAACCAGCTACAGATACTGTAGCAGAAGTTGCTATTCGTTATGGTATGTTAATTCAGAACATTATTCAGTTCTTATTAACAGCTTTTGTCTTATTCTTAATTGTTAGAGGCATGAATAGACTTAAAGATGCCCAAGAGAAAATAAAGAAAGACAGTTCTTGCCCAGAAGAAAAGTAAGTTTTTAGAGAGGCTTTTGCAAATTTACAAAAGCCTCTATCTTTTGGAAAACCTTAAGAGTTTTTTAGCTATTGGCGGTCAGGCTTTCCTGACCGCTTTTCTTATAAGCACTGTTTTCTTTGTAGGCTCAATGTATTGGGCTTGTTCTGTTCTGTGGCGTATTAGATAGCAACGATGAATTTTGCTATTGCGCTTAAAATCATCTCCAATTGTGCTTTCTGTAATATCTTCTACGATGAAATCTTCGTAAATTTCGCCAAACATCTTAAAGCGTGTGTAATTAGTAGAGAAAATAAGAGTCCCTTTGTGGGCTAAGTGTCTCATACATGAACGTATTAAGTACCCGTGGTCTCTTTGGACATCAAAACTGCCTTTTCCTTTGCTATTTGAGAACGTAGGAGGATCGCAGAATATTAAATCAAAAATGTCTTTGTTTTCTCTAAGGAATGCAAGGCAGTCATCTCTATAGAAAAAATGGTTCATAGTATTAAAACCATTTGCTTGCATGTTTCTCATTGCCCAATCTAAGTAGTTTGCATTTGTATCTACACTTACTGTAGAAAGTGCACCGCCTGCTGCTGCATACACTGTGGCGCTTGCTGTATAACAAAACAAATTCAAAAAACGTTTGTCTTTGCTATTTGCTTCTATCATTTTCCTAACAGGTCTATGGTCTAAGAAAAGACCTGTATCTAGGTAGTCTGCAAAATTAACAAAGAACTTGTGTCCGCCTTCGTTTGCTATGAGAAAATGAGAAAGACTGTTGCGCTTTTCATATTGATTAGAGCCTTTTTGAATTTCTCTACGTTTAACATAAATGTTATCACAGTCTATGCCAGTTACTCTTTCAGTTGCTAAAATAAGTTCATCAAGACGCCTTTTGGCATCTTCTGGATCTATGGAGCTTGGAGCCGCATATTCTTGAAGATTAATCCATTTACCTTCATAGAAATCTATTGCAGCGCTGTATTCTGGCATATCGGCATCATAAAGTCTGTAGCACGATACTCCTTGTTTCTTCATTTCTTCGCCAATGGAAGCAAGGTTCTTTTTTAATCTATTTGCTGCCATTTGAGCGCCACTTGAAAGAGGTTGTGCAAGTCGTTGAGCTTTTTTCTCTAGTGCTTTTTCTTTCATCTTTTGGCGTTCTTCTTCACTAAAGACATAGTAATGAGCAACTTGGCACTCAATACCGCCGTTTATGAGGGCATTTGTTCTGTTTGGTTTGAGATCAAAGAAACCTAAAAGCTCACTATTGCCACAAAGAAGAGCAATGGACCAACCTCCAAAAACATTGCAAATGACATCTCCCATCTTGGTGTATAACTTTCTTATAGCCGCTGAGCCACTATCAAGGCGCACTCCATACGGTGGGTCTGTAACTATATAACCTGTTTGAGACGGGACATTTTCTCTTGTCGTTTGTGTGAAATCTCTTTCTTGGAAACTCACAATATTGGAGACATTTGCATTTTTTGCATTTGTATTTGAAATCTCAATTGCACGTGCATCAATATCCCAGCCGATGATTTTGCAATTGCATTCTCTTTGTGCATCTTTAGCTTCTTCTATGATTTTGCTCCAAACATTTGCTTTGTGTATTGGTAGTTTAGCAAAAGCAAAAGAGTTTGGTTTGAGAAGTCCCGGCGCAGTATTTGTTGCCATAAGTGCTGCTTCTATGCAAATTGTGCCACTGCCACAGAACGGGTCAAGTAGTGTTGGGCCTTCAAGTGTTGTGTCTTCAAATGATGCTTTGAGCTTTTTGTACCAATCACTGCGGTACAAAAGTGTTGCTGCCATAAATTCTGATAAAACAGCTTGCGTTTGTGCTTTTCTGTATCCTCTATGTGATAATTTGCGACCGGCAAAATCTACGTACCAGCTCACAAGATTACGGTTTACATGTAAGTGAAAGACTATGTCTGGGTTGTCGCGGTCTACAGATGGGCGCTGACCGTTATAAGCGTCTCTACAGCGTTCTACGATTGCATCTTTGAGTCTAAGGGATGCAAAATGGCTATTGTAAATCCATCTACAGTCAGAAACAGTCTCTGTAATTGCAAAAGTTTTGTCTGGAGAAAGCCAGTTTTCCCATGGCAGTGATTTTGAATGTTCAAAAAGCTCGTCAGTTGAGCTAAGTTTGTCAAACCTGTGAATTAAAACAAGCAGTCTTGTGGCGCTTCTTGTCCACATACAAAACCTGTAGGCTGTTTCAAGGTCAGCAGAAAATTCTACTCCCCCAGAACTTGATACGACATCTTGGGCTCCTGCTTCTATTGCTTCTCTTTCTACAATGTCATTTTGGTTTGCTGATGCTGCTGCAAAGAAAATCATTTTATTTCTCCTGAAGTTTCTGGTTGTGCTTGCTGTGTTGCAAAGTTAGCATTCTCTTTTTTTTTTTTTGTTTCGCTTTCATTTTCTTTCCCAATTTCTCCACTATTTTTGCCAAAAAAGAGGTCTTGCACTTCGTCTTTGTCAAAACTGTATATTGTACTGCAGTTGAAACATTGAAGTTCAAGAGGGAAGTTGTTGGCTTCTATAATTGCGTTCTTTTCGTCTTTGGGTAGATTTTTAAGAAATGTTGCAAAATTGTGTCTATTGCAAGGACAAGAGAATACTATGGGCTCTGTTTTTAAGTTTTGTATCCCGTACTCACTAAATGCGTTTGTGCAGTAATCTTGAACTGTCTCTCCTTTTGCAAGAGCTTTTGCAAGTGATGGAAGTTTTGCACTTTCTTCTTGTAGTTTTTCTAAAAGTTTTTCATCACAACCTGGTAGTGCTTGTAAGAAAAGTCCTCCAGCACCAAGAACCCGGCCTTCTTTGTCAAAATGAATGCCCAACGAGAACAGTGTTGGTGTTTGCTCACTTTCGTTGTAATAGAGTGCTAAATCTTTTGCAAGGTTTCCATATTGCATCATTGTTTGGCCTGTAAAAGGAGTTTTTGAGCCTTCAAGTATTTTTGATACACTTATAAACCCCGGGCCATAAAGCATTGATAAGTCTGCGTTTTCAAGAGGTTTTTCAATATGAATTGGATTGTTTTTTAAGTAGCCTCTTACGGCACCACATGCCCAAGATTCTACGTAAATGCCACCTATTGGGCCACCACATTCAACAGAAAGCTGAATTCTGTCATTTCCTTTTACTTCTGATGCCATAAGTCCAGCGGCAATATATGCTTGACCTAAAACGAGAGTTTCCAACACACCTAGGTTGTGATTGGCTCGCATTTGATTCACCATAGTGGTTCCGCCTAAACCAATAAGACGGATTTGGCCATCAGCGAGCAACATCACTTGCCTGCCATCTTCAGCTATCTTGCTCAGGTGTTCTGCAAGTAGCTTGTCTTCAATTTGCTTTTTTATCATTGTGTCTAAAGAGTATTCTAACATGTGCTTTTATTCAAGATTTTGAAGAGGGTTTGAAGAGGGTTTGAAAACTTAGCGAATAATGGCCGGTGGTTTTTGACGTTGGCTTTTGACGTTGGCTTTTGGTCGTTGCAGTCTGCCGGCAACACGGGTATACTAGAAACAATATGAAAGACACAACGTTCGATAGAACACGCTATAATATAAAACGCAAGTGGAAAATTCTTGAAGGAAAAGAAAGGCCCTTTGTGCTTATTGGGCTTGCGTTTGCTTTTATCATGTTAATTTCGCTTGTTTTTGTCATTCATAGTAGTTTTCTTGAAAAAATAACACTTGAAATGAAGTTTGAATCTGAGCGTTCATTTAACTCAATTTATCTTGCATTAGGAGATAGCACATCTAAAGCAATGTCTACAATGAAAGATGAAGGAGTTACAGCAATAGGTATTTATTCAACAAACGGACAAGTTTATACAAAACTTGGAGATGCACCATCTACAATCCCGCTGTCTAAATTAGTTAAAGCAAGACAAAGAAATCAGGATTCAACATTGGGTATATACCTCTTGGATGAAGAGACAAAAGAAATTGAATATTTTAGACTTTCACGTCTTAATGTGGCACTTGAAACAGGAAGTATTGGAATAACACAAGATGGAAATGTAAACATTCCTTACGATTTCCCAGAGATAATTTATGTTAGATTTGATGGCACTTCTTATTTTGCAAATGTACGACGAATAAACATTGTAATGATAGCCTCTCTTGTGTTTATAACCATATTTTTTGCACTCATACTCAATATGTATAGCACTAATAGACGGTACAGGATTGAACTTCAAAAGAATGAAGGGTTGGCAAAATTGGGAGCTGCTGCAAGAACACTTACCCATGAAATAAAAAATCCGCTTAGCGCAATGACAATCCAAAGTGCGCTTTTGAAGAAACTTTTGCCTGCTGAATATCATGATGATTTGCGCGTTATGGATAACGAAATACAAAGGCTTACAAACTTGACAAATAAGGTGAGTGACTTTTTGAAAAATCCGCTTGGAAATCCAGTTGAGATTGAACTTGTAAGTTTTATTTCCAATATTGCAGGGCTCTTTTATACTCCTGTGGCAATGGAAATTGGTGTTGAAAATGGAGTTTTTGTGCTTTTTGACGTAGATCGTGCGAGATCGGTCTTTGAAAACCTTATAAAGAATGCAACAGAAAGCATTGAAGGCCAAGACCCCCAAGTATGTGTCGATATTCGCAAAGGTCGCAAGGAGAATGTAGTAGTGAAGGTAATGGATAGAGGTAAAGGCTTGCCAAAAGAAACCCGCGACAAGATTTTTGACCCGTTCTTTACGACTAAGATATATGGCTCCGGAATTGGGCTTTCCATTTCAAGAGAGTTTGTGACAGCTGTAGGAGGTACACTAAAACTGTACGACAGAGATGGAGGCGGAACGGTTGCAGAGGTTGTCTTGCCCTACTTGAAAAAGAAAGAGGAACACGCATGAATATTTTAATTGTAGACGACGAAACTAATATCCGCGACTTAATGGTACGCTATCTTAAGACCGATGGCATTGAAGGCGAAGGAGCTGAGAACGCTTACTCAGCCCAAAGGCTTTTGAGTCAAAAACCTTTCGATGGTTGTTTAATAGACTTAAGAATGCCCGGAATGGATGGCCTAGAGCTCATTCGCTGGATACGACAAGAGGGTTTTAGAATGCCCATTGTCATGGTAAGTGCTCATGGAGAAATATCTGACGCAGTAGAAGCCTTAAAGCATGGAGCTCAAGATTATATTGTAAAACCATTTAATCCAGAAGAAGTTGTTATAAAACTTAAAAGCCTTGTAGAAGCTCAAAATTTTAGAAATATTCAAGAAATGGAAGAACGACTTCCTCAAGACCATGCTTTTATTGGAGAGAGCCTTCAAATCCAAAAAATAAAAAATATGATTGCAAAAATTGCGCAAACCAATTCAAGTGTACTTGTAACTGGCGAAAGTGGAACCGGAAAAGAAGTTGTAGCAAGGACAATCCACGAACAAAGTCCTGTCTCTCAAGGCCCTTTTGTTGCAATAAACATTGGAGGTGTTCCTGAAAATCTCCTAGAAAGTGAGCTCTTTGGCTATGAAAAAGGAGCTTTTACTGGAGCTATTAACCGTAAAATAGGAATGTTTGAATTGGCGTCAGGTGGAACTTTATTTTTGGATGAAATTGGTGAAATGACGCATGCGCTACAAGTAAAAATTCTTAGAGTGTTGCAAGAGCGTACAATAACAAGACTTGGGGGAACGCAACCTATTCCAATAAATGCGCGTATTGTGTGTGCTACAAACCGCAATTTGGAAAACATGGTAAAAGAAGGCTCTTTTAGAGAAGATTTGTTTTATAGACTAAATGTAGTACGTATACACGTTCCACCTCTTAGAGAAAGAAAAGAAGACATCCCTCTTTTGACAACTTGGATTATAAAGAAACTCAACACTCAAATGGGAAGGCAGTTTACAGGTCTTACTCCAGAGGCTATGGAAAAGCTCAAAGGCTATGGCTTTCATGGCAACATAAGAGAGCTTGAAAATATTTTAGAGAGGGCTGCAATTTTCACAGAGGGCTCTTTAATAGGAGAAAATGATTTAGAACTGCGAGAAGGAGAGCTTGAGGACTCAAGTAAGAACTATAAGAGTTTTAATAGCTCAAATCTTGATGATAATGCCGTTTCTTTGAAAGATATTGAAAAACAGGCTATTGAAAGGTCTTTAAGACGTTGGGAAGGCAACCGTACAAAAGCAGCGGAAGAGCTTGGAATAACAAGAAGAACACTTATAAATAAGATTGCAGAATTTGATCTTGATTTGTAGAGGTTTTTGAAAAACGAGCTTTGTAAAACGAGCTTTGTGAAGATTGAGTTTGGATTTTGTTAAGGATATTGTGGAGGATATTATGGATATTAAAAATGATGGCCTATTAAAAAATGATAGTAAAGAAGAAAAAAGATGGGATTTGACAACAATTTACCCGTCTGTTAATTCAGTAGAATTTAATGATGACTTATCTAAGCTTAAGAGTCTTTTGAAATCTTTTAGAAAGAACGTGGAAAGCGAGAGTGCAATATTAGAAGCCTTAATTGATGATATGAATGAAATAGAAGACCTTTCAACAACCCTTTCTTCGTATGCATATTGCCAAGTTTCAACCAATACAACTGACAAAGATGCGGTCAACGCGCTAAATAAAGTTGAAGAGCTTTCAATGGACCTTGCTGTGTGTGATACGCTTTTTACTTCTTATGTGGCATCTCATGGCAAACAAGTTGAAGATTACTGCGCCTTGCATCCTGAATATAAATTTGTGCTAAAAGAAATTGCAGAAAGTGCCAAACATCAAATGTCTAAAGAAATGGAAGAACTTGCCGCTGATCTAATGCGAAGTGGCTCAGACAGTTACGACCGTTTGCAAGAGGCTGTATCGTCAAGTGCAAGTGCTACTTTAGATGGCAAAAATTTAACAGTAATTCAGCTACGTGCTCTTGCAACTAATGCAGACAGGGAGACTAGACGTAAAGCATACGAGGCAGAACTTAAAGTTTGGAAAGAACATGAAATAGCGTTTTCTTATGCGTTAAATGGCGTAAAAGGTACTTGTCTTTCGCTTGAAAATCGTAGGCATTGGAATAGCCCCCTTGAAAGGTCAATGAAAGTAGCTAGAATAAATCAAAAAATTCTTGATGCTTTAATTGGCACTCTAGAGAAGAACCTTCCAATGTTTCGTGCATATTTGAAGACTAAAGCAAAATTGCTTAGAGTAGAAAAACTTGCATTCTATGACTTGTTTGCGCCCGTTGGTAATGCAAATATGTCATACACGTTGGAAGAGGCGCGTGATTTTGTTGTAAAGCAATATGGTCTTTTTAACCCGGCTATGGGCGAGTTTGCATCTCATGCTTTTGAGTATAACTGGATAGATCCACTTCCGCGTGTAGGAAAAACTGGTGGTGCGTATGACATTTATATGCCAAAGATTAAAGAAAGCCGTGTATTTGCAAATTTTGATGGCACTTATGACGGCGTTTCTACTTTTGCACATGAGCTTGGCCACGCATGGCACGATCACATTGTAAGCACAAAACCAGCACTTCTTTCGTCTTATCCAATGACACTTGCTGAGACAGCTTCTATTTTTAGCGAGTTTATTGTATTTAAGGGGGCTGCTGAAAAGGCTAACGGAGAAGAGAAACTGGCTATCATTGAGCAGTTTGTACAAAGCGCTTGCCAAGTTTGTGTCGATATTTTATGCCGATTTTATTTTGAAAAGGAACTCTTTGAGCGACGCAAAAACGGAGAGCTTATGCCAGATGAGATGTGCTCTATCATGATAGATTGTCAAAAAAAGACCTATGGTGATGGTCTTGATGAGAATTTCTTACACCCTTACATGTGGGCAGTAAAGGGTCATTACTATAGCACTGGTTTTTCTTTCTATAACTACCCGTATGCATTTGGACAATTATTTGCTCTTGGTCTATATCATAGAAGTGAGAGTTCTTCTAATGGTTCTAATAGTTCTAATAGTTCTAATAGCCGACCTTTCTATGAAAAGTATAACGAGCTGTTGTCTCTAACAGGACAGCTTCCTGCAAAAGATGTAGCGCTCACAGCAGGAATAGATCTTGAGGATCCCGCATTTTGGCAAGAGGGTATGGATATAATAGCTTCTTACGAAAAGCAGCTTGAAGAGCTTGCAGCTAGGGGTTTTTGAATGCTTGTAAAGGCGGGAGATTTTGTTCAAGGCGGGCGCACTTCAAGCCGTCTTGATGACGGCCGAGTTGTCTTTATTGATGGTCTATTTCCAGGGGAAATAGCAGAAATAAAGATAGTTGAAGAGAAAAAAGGCTATTGTTCTGCAATTCCTGTTAATATCGTTCAAACGAGCCCTTGTCGCAGAAAGTCTCCGTGTCCTTACAGTCACGAATGTGGAGGTTGCCCTTGGATTGAGCTGTCATACGAGGCTCAAGTCAATGCAAAAGAAACACTACTAAAGACGCTTTTTGCTGATTGTTCTGTGTCTTTTTTGCCTTCTTGTACTTGCCCTAGTGAGTTTCATTATCGTAGTAGGGCTCGTTTTCAATATAGAATTGATAACGGCAAAGCTAGGCTTGGGTTTTATGGTGAGAAATCTAATACGCCTGTTGATATAGAAGCTTGTCTCACTTTAGATGAGGCTCTAAATCAATTTTTGAAAGAGCCACCGCATTTCAATGCGTGGGAGCTCCGGGATATGGAGTTGCCATGCATAACAACCAATGCGGGGGTTCTGTATGACAGCAGCATTGGAAAAATAACAATAAAAGGTCATGATTTACCTGTAAGCAATAAAGTGTTCTTTCAGTCCAATCTTTTGCTTTTGCCAAGTCTTATTGACTTCGTTGTTGCAAACGTGCAAGGACCTAATGTTATGGACTTGTACAGCGGGGTAGGCACCTTTAGTGCTTATCTTGAAGACAAGTATAATGTAGTTGCTGTTGAGATGAATAAAAACTGCTTAGATTTGGCAAAACGTCACTTAAAGAAAACCTCTTTCTTTACCTCTTCTGTTGAAAAGTGGAGACCAAAGAGCAGAGGAGTTGATACCGTTATCGTAGATCCTCCTCGAGTGGGTCTTGCAAAAGAAGTTCCGTCCATGATTGCATCATGGAACCCCTCTTGCATCATTTATGTTTCTTGCTATGCTTCCACACTGCACCGTGATATTCTGCGATTCCAAGAGCTTGGCTATAAAGCACAAACCATCAAAATGTTTGATTTCTACCCCCAAACAAGCCACGTTGAGACAGTTGTATTGATGTCAAAAAAGTGAACACAGTGTATTTGAAACTCTTTGTCAGTAAAGACTTTGTTAATTGCTATCGTTAAAAGGTGTAGCAGAAATTTTTTTGGCTCTCTTTTCTCCAGTTTGTATATAAAAATCAGCACCCATATCGTTAAAAAGTGAACACA
>CAVDPO010000147.1:0-4415 GCA_963610855.1 Segatella copri | reverse complement strand
TATTTGGAAATATTGCTTGTAATAGTTTTATACAAGCTTTCTCATGTTGCATAACAGAAGCAAACATTAAATCATTCTCTAAAGCTACAAGTTTTTCTTTTGCCATAAAAGGCCTCCATAGAATTGTGATTTAGGTTTACAAAAACCTTTCACAATATCTATTCAAAAAAATATTCATTTTCATTCACGAGTTTTAGACAAAAATAGACAAAAACTAAGCGTAACTTGTTTGAGGAAAACATAATGTAAAAATTAAAGTTTTGAAAATTATATGTGTTGCAAAGATGTGTTGCAAGATTTATTTTGCTACTGTTGCGTGGTAAGATACTACTCCTGTAATCGTCTCACCGTCAATTTGTAGGGGCGTAGGCCTATCAAATTCAACAGTAATATCTTTTCCAGAGAAAACATCAACGACTTTTGTGTTTTTTACATGCTCGCCCTTAAAGATTGATGGAAATAACATGAGAGCTTTAATTTTGCTCTTACTTCTATAAACCATTACAGAAAGAGTTTTTGGCTTTGCTAAACGGTCTTGTTGTGGTGTTGGAATCATGCCACCACCATAGAAACGGCCATTCATTGTAGGAGCAAGCCAAACATTCTTATAAGTATGCTGTACTCCATCTACAGTTATAGTTGCTCCAGTGGGTTTGTAGTGAAACAAAAGGCCTTTTATTGCAATAGCTGTGTAGTTTACAGGTTTTACTGATTTCCCTCTAAGAGTATCACCAACTTCACAGCAGTATCCGTCTATGCCGTAACCTACGCCATTGAGAAATAAATATTTTTTTCCTTTTACGTCAACTGTTGGAAGATTCTCAAGATACTTGTTTATAACAATTGGTTTTTCTGTATTACCATTTGCAACATCACGCAAGAAATCATTTCCGCTACCCGCTGCATAGTAGAGAATTTCATGCGAAAGTGCTTTATCTAGAGCATTGTTTTCATTACATGTATTTATAAACCTGTTAAGTGTTCCGTCTCCACCTGTTAGGATAATTTTATCTTCCAAAGGTACGTTGACAAAAAAATCGGCATAATTGGGAATAGTTGTTATGTCCACGAAGTTTAAGATGCCATTTGCAAGTATTGAGTTAAGTGTTTTGGCTTGAGTTAAACCGTTTTCGTTTCCTGCATGCGGGTTATATAGAACATAGTATGTCATTTTTCAAGTTTTCTCCTTTCTTCTTGCGGTGTGCTTCCTAGCATGAGGGCTCTTGCATATTCTCCAATATCATAAGTTGACATGTTCGCAACTTCTTGAGATGTTAAGACGTCTAGGATTTCAAATGTTGTTTTAGTTCGTTTTAGTGCAAAACGTTTGGCAATTTTTTCAGTGCCTGTGGTCTTTGCTATGACAATTGGACAGTTCGCCCATTTTGCAACCTTAAAAGCTCCGTTTCTAAACGGGAGCAATTCACCTGTTTTGCTACGTGTGCCTTCTGGATAAACTCCAATAGAGACTGCTCCTTCTTTTATGAGTTCTGCGGCTTTTCTTATTGTTGCTACAGCATTTCTATCATTTTCACGGTCTATAGGAAGAAAAAAGCATTTATGTGCAACTTTTCCTGTTATTGGAATTTGAAAAATTGCTGGTTTTGAAATATATGCAATTTGCGCTTTGGGAAGTGCTACTATAGCTAAGAATGGGTCAAAGTTAGACCTGTGATTTGCAACAATCAAAAATGGTGGTAAATTTTTGACTTTATCAAGACCAATGGTGTTTACTTTTACTCTTCCTAATATGAGTACTAGTTTTGTTGATTGTGTAAGTATCCACCTGTAAAAATTGCTTTTCTTCTTGATTGGTTTAGATGTATTTACCGTAAGCGACAAGAGAAAGAGCAATACAAAATATAATGCTGTGAAAGCCAAAAAAAAGCCAATTCCTATTGGAACTGCAATCCATATGTTATACCAAACATTCACTAAAGCGTTTTCAACAATTGTGAGAACTGTACAAAAGGTTGTAATTAAAAGTATCCCTACAAACACTACCATAAAATGCCAATACTTTGAGTCTTACCCCAATTAAAGTTTTACGGAGTGAGTGGGATTCGAACCCACGGTGAGAACAAGCCCCACACCAGATTTCGAGTCTGGCTCCTTCGACCACTCGGACATCGCTCCTTGGCGTTCCAGTTATCAAAATCGAAATAAGGGAAGGGGTAAACATTTGTCAAACAATTTTATTTCAAAGGTTTTTGAAAAACCTCTATACTTGTTTTGTTAACCTATAGCCTGCTCGCATAAGTTGATAACCAAGAGCCATAAAATGGAGCTGATCGGGATCGAACCGACTACCTATTGAATGCCATTCAATCGCTCTAGCCAGGTGAGCTACAGCCCCAAAACATGATGATGATAAACAAATTAAAGAGCCAATGTCAACATACACAAAGGCCACACTCCTGAGTTAAATATTGTATGTAGTTAGCTTTGAAATTAGCCTTTTATTAGTTCCTTAGTTTCTTTTGTGTTAATTGTGTGTTATTTTTGCGCTGAATAGGTTTTCTTGGTTGAAAATTCTTTTTTGTTGGCTATAAAAGAGAGATATGAAAAAAACATTATTTATTTTGACTTTAGCTTTTGTTGTTATTGCGGTAATAACATCATGTGTGTCAAAGGCAACAACTTTGACTATAAACCCTGACGCCAAATCGTATCTTTATTCTACGACAGTAGAGACTGAAAGACCTGAGCTTGATGACTATACGAAAGAGCTCATCTCAAACTACCAAAAGAACCCAACAGAAGAGAATAAGGAAATTCTGAGAGCTCAAATAGCAATAAGTTATGATGCTGTTGTAGAGAAGAAAAAAGCAAAACTTGAAGAGTTAAGAGAAACAGCAAAAGAACAATCCAAAATTGATGAAATGGAAGTAATTGTTGACGAAATGCTTCGTGATAGGGAAGAGCGCATTGATCAAGCTCTTTCTCGTTTTATGGATCCTCGCTTAAAACCAGGCGCAAGAGAAACAAATGACGGATACCTCCCTGTTTTGGGCGCAGATTTGAATGTCTCAATTTCGTATACAGCTGTTTCTAACAAAGAGTATAGGGAATTTTTGATTGCAAATGGTAGAAGTACAGACGGCTACGAGGAAGATGATTTACCTGCTGTTAATGTTTCTTATGATGATGCTGTTTCATATTGTGCCTGGCTCACAGCTAATGACGAGCAATATTTATATCGCTTGCCAACAGAAGACGAATGGGAAAGAGCCGCAGGCCACATGCCCAAAGATGCCGATTTTAACAGTGGAGAGGGACTTGGTTTGACAGGAGTATACGACTATGCGTCTACGCTTTCTGCTTCAGGAGCAATTAACATGTGGGGTAATGTTTGGGAATGGACAAGTACCACTAGAGATGATGGTACTAAGGCTGTAAAAGGAGGTTCTTGGGACAGCGAGCGTACCGATTGCCGAACAGAAAACAGAGATTTTGGCAGAAATCCATCCCATGGTTACAAGAATACAGGCTTTAGAGTTATAAGAGAGAGCTTGTAATTCAAAAAGTTGGTTCAAGATTCTTAAAAAAGTTCAAGATTCTAAAAGAGAAAGGAGCCCAAAATTTGGACTCCTTTTTTGACGACGGTAGGATTTGAACCTACGACAACCAGTGTGTAAGACTGGGGCTCTCCCACTGAGCTACATCGCCATTAGCAATGAGAATCTAACATCTTGAAAAGAAAGTGTCAATATGGGTTGTTCCCATTTGATAACATTCCAATTTAACGTTAGAATTGGACAATATGACAATTGATTATTCAAAAAAATTAAATGAAATAGAATCTCAAATAAAGAAAGTCTCAAATAGTACTAAGGTTATGGCTGTAAGCAAAACCAGAAGTCTAGAAGAGATTATGGCTTGTTATGAAGCAGGGGCTAGACTTTTTGGTGAGAACCATGTCCAAGAGATTGTTGCAAAGTTTTCTAAGGATGGAAAGTCTTCAAAGCCTAGTGATCTTGAGCTTCATATGATAGGGCATCTTCAAAGTAATAAAGTAAACAAAGTAGTACCTCTTGTGGATATGATTGAGAGCGTGGATTCCTTGTCTCTTCTTGAAAAAATCAACAATGCAGCAGAAAAAAATAATAAAATACAAGATGTGCTTTTAGAGGTAAATACTAGCAAAGAAGAGGCTAAAAGTGGGTTTGAGTCTGAAAAAGAGCTACTAGATTGCATTAAGCAATCCAAACAGCTAAAGAACATTCGAATTCGTGGACTTATGACGGTTGGTCCTGTTGCTTGTTCTCCAAAAGACAAGGATGGTTTAACAGATCAAGCTTTTTCGTATTTAAAAGAGCTTTTTAATAGGCTGAAAACTGAAAACAGTTTTGATATTCTTTCAATGGGAATGAGTGATGATTTCATGATAGGAGTCAGAAACGGAAGTACAGAGG
>CAVDPO010000146.1:3657-4635 GCA_963610855.1 Segatella copri | reverse complement strand
CTTCTATATGGTGAGTAATCAATATAATTGTAAGACCATAATCACGATTAAGACGTAAAACAAAATCCAAAACAGTTTTGCAACTTATATTATCAAGCATAGATGTAGCTTCATCTAAGATTATACACTTGGGATGCATAGCTAAAACTCCAGCAATAGCTACAAGTTGTTTTTGTCCACCTGAAAGTTTTTGGGGATTTACATCTTTTACTGTGTCTAAACCTGTAACTTCAAGACATTCTTTTATACGTGCCATCATCTTTGGAATAGGAAGTCCCATATTCTCAAGACCAAAAGCAATATCATCTTCAACTGTATCGCATATAATTTGGGTGTCTGGATTTTGAAAAACAATTCCAACTTTGGTTCTTACAGCAATTAAATTAGATTTCTCTTTAGTATCTAAACCGTCAATTAAGACTTTTCCTTCACTTGGTAATAACAAAGCATTTAGAAGTTTTGCAAATGTAGATTTTCCACTACCATTAGAGCCTAAAATAGATACAAAAGAGCCTTCTTCTATTGAAAGATTTACATTTGACAATGCAGGATGACTGGAAGATGTATTTGTATATGAATATGAAACATTATCCAGTTCAATTATAGCCACGCTTTTAGACTTCCTTTTTGATCAGAAACTATTTATCAACGTTATTAGCATTTTTATTTTCGTATGCGTTATAAAAACCAAGTCTCTTTAGAACTAATGCAGCAACAAGACCTACAACAACACCGGCTATTGTACCGCTTAGAATAAGGAAAGGTAAATAGTAAACAACTACATTGGTTTCAAGAATAAAACAGGCTGTTATAATTTGCCCCAAGTTATGAAGAACACCTCCAACAACACTTACACCAACACTTCCAAAAAGCCGTGTCTTTTTTAATAAAGCCATTCCAAATAAACTTAAAAGTGCTCCAGAAAGCGAATATACAAGGCTTAAAACAGAACCAAACATAAGAGATGAAAGAAAAACT
>CAVDPO010000146.1:0-3647 GCA_963610855.1 Segatella copri | reverse complement strand
AATGCAAAAAGTACAACAATATTTGCAAGCCCAATTTTTACACCAGGAATTGCAATAAATGCGGGAATTTGCGTCTCTATAAAAGACAAAATTAATGCAAGCGCAATTAAAAGCCCCATTTGCGATACTTTTTTTGTTTCCATTTGCACTCTACTCCAAGCCCTATTTCAAAACTCTATAATACAATATCAACAGAATCATCACCACCTACGACAGTAACAGTGAGTTTATTAGGTAAGCACGTTATACATTGGCCTGTATATCTTATTACACCTTGTTTTACGCAAAGTTTGTTTGGACAATTAGCACTTATTACTCTTGCACTGCCATCTTCAACCACAAGAATATTGGAGCCATCATTGAGAGCATACTCGCCATCCATAACAAGAGAATATTCACCAATTTGTACACCATCTACAGATACAACAACCTTACGCCCCAACTTACCGCCATAAGAGACCACAAAATATAATAGTAAAGAGACAAGCAAAAATATAAAAATAAGACAGACATCTCTAAAAGTCCTGTCTCTCAAAGAAATTTTCATAAAACCTCTAGTAGATTATAAATCTATGGATTATAAAGCAGAAGAAGTTTTTTCAAAACTATTGCAAAAACACTGTCCAAAAATACTATTTCAATCTAAGGAACAATTAAGCCCTCTAAATTTGGTGTATATTTGACTTCTCCATCATGGAAGATCCATACACATTCCACTCCATCTAAACTAGAAACGAGCTCAAGCCCTTTCTCATAATCCATACAGTACAAAGCAGTAGAAAGGGAGTCCGCATAACCGCTATCTTTTGTTATTACACTCAATGATGAAAAGTACTCGGCCGGCCATAATGTGTTTGGATCAATTATATGAGAATACCTTTTACCATTAACTGTAAAGAACCTTTCATATTCACCGCTTGTTACGCAAGAAGTGTCACTTAACATGAGTTTTATAGCAAAATTAGAATTAGGATTTTTAGGATCTCTTATTCCTGTAATCCAACCATCGCCATTTGGCTTAGAACCCACAATTCTTACATTGCCACCAATATTAAGAACATAACTTGAGACATTCTGTTCTTCTAACCATTGTGCAGCTTTCTCTGTTGCATAACCTTTTCCTATAGCACCAACATCTAGTGAAGCCTTGGAATCTATGATTCGTACTGTACAATTTGCTTCATCTATCTCTATGAAATTAAATCCCACATACTTAGATGCTTCATCCAAAACACTTTGTTCTGGTAAATATTCAGCGCCTGCACTTCTTGCATCATGCCAAATAGAAAGCACGCTTCCCATCATCACATCTACCATGCCACCCGTTAAATCACAAACTTTTTTGCAGTATAAAAGAAATTCTATAAGCTCTACATCTACTTTAACAGGCTCTCTTCCTGCCATTTTATTCACAGTACATAAATTATTAAGTCCGCTGTATTCATTGTAGATATCAAACAACTTATGATACTTGTCTAATATACTAGAAACACCACTTGTAAGCTCTTCAAAACGCTCATTGCTATCACTAGCGTAACTGTAAACATAAGATACTGTATCAAAAAATGAAAAATATGCTTTCCTTTTTGGCTCTATTTTTCCATCATTTGAACTTTTTGCATTGTTTTGTAATGCTTGGGAATTTTTACTACACCCCGTAGAAAGGCTCAAAACCAAAACAGCAAGTAAAACAACGCCAAGCCTTAGTACAAATCTAACACTTGGTATCATTTGTTTTACAATATTCATAGTGCAATTAGTTGGTTTTATTTGTAGTTTTTGCAATAACACTCATCATTCCTGTAATTTGCATTCTCTATTGTAGCTTTAACAAAACCGTCAAAAATTGGATGTGGTTTTGTAGGACGGCTCTTAAACTCTGGGTGAAATTGAACAGCTACAAAGAAAGGATGAATATCTTTTGGAAGTTCAACAGCTTCAACAAGTGTACCACTTGGCGACTTACCACTTAAAACAAGCCCGGCATCTACAAATTCTTTTTCAAATGAACTATTGAACTCATACCTATGTCTATGGCGTTCTTGAATACTTGAACACTTATACAAACTCTCCAAGAGAGAACCACTTAAAATTGAGCAAGGATATGCTCCTAGGCGCATTGTTCCACCTTTTTGTAGGCCTTTTTGGTCTTCCATTAGATCAATAACAGGGTGTGCTGTAGTAGAAGAAAATTCACTTGAATGTGCATCTTTCCAGCCAAGAACGTCACGCGCAAACTCAATACATGCTATTTGCATTCCAAGACAAATACCAAAGTAAGGGATTTTATTTTCTCTAGCATAACGGCAAGCCAAAATCATACCGTCAATTCCACGATCTCCAAAACCGCCAGGAACCAAAACAGCATTAATGCCAGCCAAAAGGGAAGAGGCATCATCAAGAGACTTTATATCGCTTGACTCAACCCATCTTATTGAAAGATGAACATTATTCCAAAGTGCTGCATGTGCAAGAGCTTCTACGATAGATAAATATGCATCATGCAATGCTGTATATTTACCAACGATGGCAACCTCTACGCTTTTTTCACTTATACGTGAAGATTCCACTTTTTCAACTACATTGCGCCAGTCTGTCATATCACACACAGGTGCTTTAATGTTTAGTATACGGCACACAATATCATCTAAATGCTGTCTATGAAGCATAAGAGGCACTTCGTAGAGACTTGAAAGAGTCTCATTTTCAATAACACAATCGGGCTGAACATTGCAAAACATTGCAATCTTGGATTTAATCGACTTTTCAATTGGGTTATCGCTTCTTAGTACTATGATATCTGGGAAAAGTCCAAGCCCTTGCATTTCTTTTACAGAATGCTGTGTAGGCTTACTTTTATGTTCACCGCTTGATGCCAAGTACGGTACCAATGTTACATGAATGTACAGCCTATTGGCCTCTCCTACTTCATGACCAATTTGTCTAATAGCTTCTAAGAAAGGCTGGCTTTCAATATCGCCCACTGTACCGCCAATTTCCGTTATAACAACGTCAGCATTTGTCTTATTTCCAACAGCGTAAATAAATTTTTTAATTTCATTAGTAACGTGCGGAATGATTTGTACTGTATTTCCTAAATATTCGCCGGCTCTCTCTTTTTGAAGAACGTTCCAAAACACTTTACCGCTTGTAAGATTTGAATACTTGTTTAAGTCTTCGTCTATAAATCTTTCATAATGTCCTAAGTCTAAATCTGTTTCTGCACCATCTTCTGTGACAAAGACTTCACCATGTTGCAAAGGGCTCATAGTTCCAGGATCTACATTCATGTATGGGTCGAGCTTTTGAGCTGCGACCTTTAGACCCCTGTTTTTCAACAGTCTACCAAGACTTGCAGCGGTAATTCCCTTGCCTAGTCCAGAAACAACTCCACCTGTAACAAAAATATACTTGGTCATGGTGTACCTCAAAGAAGAAAACGCTAAAAAATTCGAAAAAAAGAATATCTAAAGCACATAGGTAATGTAAAGAGGTTTTTGTTGTTTTCAAACACAAAACCTTTTAATGCAATTTCACAAAACTCAATTTGCAAAAACTTCTTTACATCTTAAATACTCATCAATAGCCTTTGCCGCAATTTTTCCGGCACCCATTGCAGAAATAACTGTAGCAGCACCTGTTACAGC
>CAVDPO010000145.1:7674-8414 GCA_963610855.1 Segatella copri | reverse complement strand
CTCGTGGACGTAGTACCTAGTTACTCGCACAAAATCGACTATTTCTCTTCTATACAAAAGAGGCATAGTTTTTACATATTCTACGTAAATGCCAAAAATCCCATCTTTGATTTCTTTTGAGTATTTAAGACCTATTAGAAAACCATTTGCATCACTTTCCCAACTTCCTTCATTTGGAGCTTGTGCTTGGTCAAGTGCGAACTGTCCATACAGTTCAAGACCATTAAAAAGTAAAGCGTTGAAATCTATATACGCTAAAGCATTGAACATAGTTCTGTTGTTTAAGTTGTGATAAATGAATGCAGGGTTGAAGAAAGACAAATCTAAAGAAGTATATTTGTATAAAACGTTTTCACTTATAGTAAAAGAAACTCTATTTGCAATCCTAAATTGAAGAGTATGTATTAAATAAATACGACCTTCTGTATTTGCTTGTGAGTCTTTAGTTGAAATAGTTGGATTTAAGAAGATAAAAACAGAGTCAAACTTGTATGTATTGCCAAAGAATGAGAGTTTTGTGAAATCACTAAAAGTATGGTCATCTACAAGAAGATTGCCAAAATTTGCATTGCCTAAGCTTAGTACGTCTCTATTGTATGAGAAGTTCCAATTAAACCCACCAAAAGAAAAAACAGCTCTTCTAGGCCAAATAAAAGAGAAGTGTTTAGTGTCTGTAAAGAAGTTTGTTGTAAATTGACTTGCAAAATACTTTGACCAGTCAATTAAATATAAATCCCCCC
>CAVDPO010000145.1:0-7664 GCA_963610855.1 Segatella copri | reverse complement strand
CCCCCCCCCCCGGTAGAATAAGAAGCTACTGACGTGCCGACATTGCGCCCGTAGCTGTCATCTTTGTCTGCTCGTCTATAACGGTAGTGGATGTCTGTTGTAAAATAGAAATTGTCGCTACCTGTAAGTTCAACAAAAAGTCTTAGAAGAGACTTTCTTGCATCGTAACTATGTTCCCAATCGGTTTCTGTTACAAAATCATTGGTATTACTGTGTGTATAAGCTTCAAGTGAAACATCCAAGCCAACAGTGAGAGCAAGATCGTTTGCAAGTTGCCACTTCATGTTATCTTCAATTTGCGCAAGGATTTTGTTGTAAAGTTTTAAACTGTAGCCTTCAAGAGCATCAGTATTAATTTGTGAAAGAATGAGTTTTGCTTCTGAGGCTGACCACGGTCTATTTGTGGATGGTCGAACCATGTTGCAAAGAGAATATAGTGCGTCCATGTCGTCATAAATAGAAGAATCAAGTGCAAAAATCTTTGCATTGCTACTTGAAATTTCATTCGTAATATCATGTGCAAAAGTAAAAGAGATTACTCCAAAGAGTATTAGAAAAATAAAAACAAGCCTTCGTTTCATTTGTGTTCCTAAAACATAAGTAAACCATAAAGATCAAAAGCACGCAAGAAGCTGTTTTGGTTTGTGTTATTGAAGACAAAATTGTATAAACTAGCTTCTATAATGTGACTTTGTGCTATAATGCATCCCATGAGTACGAGATTGGGCTTTAGATTTTGGCTTTCAATGCTTATTTTTGGAATGATGGGGCAGGTTGCTTGGGTTGTAGAAAACATGTATTTCAATGTGTTTATCTACAAAATGTTCAATGCAACAGCTAGTGATATTTCAACCATGGTCATGGCAAGTGCTGTTTTTGCGGCACTTACTACAATAGTCATGGGTGCTGTGAGTGATAAACTTGGTAAGCGCAAAGCATTTATGACTTGGGGTTATATAATATGGGGCATTTCCATTGTAGTTTTTGCTTATATAAGATCCGTAACCCTAACTATTGTTATGGACTGTGTGATGACATTTTTTGGTTCAACAGCAAATGATGCTTCTTATAATGCTTGGCTTACAGATATGGGCGATAGCACGAACCGGGGTAAGATTGAAGGCTTAAATTCAATGATGCCACTTATTGCAATTCTTGTTGTCTTTGGCGGTTTTATGGGTTTTGACCTTGATGTTCATTCAAGTTGGGTGACAATTTACTACATAATTGGACTTGCAACAGTGGCCATTGGCGTTCTTGGATTTTTCCTCATTGACGAAGCGCCAAATATAACTAAAACACAAGAATCTCTTTTGACAACTATGACATATAGTTTTAGAACAAGCGTCATCAAAGAGAACAAAAAACTCTATTTGACATTGCTCTTGTTTGCAATCTTTGGAATTTCAATCCAAGTTTTTATGCCGTATCTCATAATCTATTATGAGAAGTCTTTGGGCATTTCAAATTACGTTATAGTACTAGCTCCCGCCATTATACTAGCTGCTATTGTAACAGCCTGTTTTGGTAAGATATATGATAAAAAAGGATTTAACTTTAGTATTGGTCTATCGTTGGGCGTTTTAGCAATAGGTTATATTGTTTTGTGTTTTTGCACTTCAGTGCTTCCTGTTTTTCTTGGCTCTCTTTGCATGATGAGTGGCTACTTGATGGGGATGTCTGTCTTTGGTGCGCAAATAAGAGATTTAATTCCACAAGGCAGAGCCGGCCAATTCCAAGGCGCTCGCATAATAGGGCAAGTCTTAATTCCTGGCATTATAGGGCCAGCTTTGGGCTCGTATGTCTTACGCGATGCACCACTTATTCTAAATTCCTATGGCACAATGTCTTTCTTGCCTAATTCAAAAATATGGTCAGCATCTTTGTATGTCCTACTTGTATTGGGTTTTTCCCTTGTTGTGGGTTTTGTAAAAAGTAGAAATAAAAAATAAATTAAAGAGGTTTTTTATGATTAGAAGATCTAGTGAAAAAAAAGTTGAAAGAAGTGAGCATAAGTTTGGAGCAGAAGGCTTTGTCACAATTGAAAGGCTTATAAATAGTGATGAGGAACTCAATAGCAATGGTAGAGTTTTTTCTCATATAACGGTTGCTCCCCATTCCGGCATGGGATATCACGTTCACAATGGTGATATGGAGATATACTATGTACTTTCTGGTAAAGCTACTTACAATGACAACGGTACAATTACAACAATTGAAGAGGGAGACGTTACATTTACTTCAAGTGGTATGGGCCACGAGATAATTAACAATAGCGATGACCCTTTTGAGATTATTGCTCTAGTTCTTTATGACTGAGTCCCGTGAATTGGCTGTGAATTAGAAAACCAAGTTTTGCCTGAAATGACCAATAAAAATTAAATTATACTCTGTAAAATGGATGGTTTCTGTTGTTAAAACAATAAAGACACCCCAAAAACGGCAAAAAAATAAGAAAAAAGCCTAAGTTTTTGCATAAAATTAAATTTTTTGTTGGTTTCTGTGATTTGTATGGTAGAATAAAAAAACACAGCAAGGAAAAGAGTCTATTGGCGCTAAATTGTTGGGGTGTGAACTGTTTGATATGACTGTGGAGCAAAAGCTTCACAGTCATAGCTCTTTTTAAGGCCCATATTTATTGTGTTTTGAAGGTTTTTCAAAATTTTACTTTTTCAAAATTTCAAGATACATTTCTTTGCAAGAAGAACTCTTTTGTTGTATGCTATTTAGGTATGCGTAGATATGATTTTGCAATCGTGGGTGCGGGCGTGTGTGGAGCATGGATTGCCTACGAATTATCCAAGAGAAATGTAAGTGTTGTCGTCCTTGAGAAAGAAAATGACGTTTGTCAAGGAACAAGCAAAGCAAATTCAGCCATAGTGCATGCGGGGTATGACCCTATGCCTGGAACACTTATGGCAAAGCTCAATGTTAGAGGAAACGAGTTAATTAGAGAAAATTACTCTAAAATGGCAATTTCTTTCAAACAAATAGGCTCTTTAGTTGTTGCTTTTAACGAAGAAGGAAAAGAAGTTGTTGAAAAACTCTACGAAAGAGGACTCTCAAATCAAGTCCCTGGTCTTAAATTGCTTTCAAAAGAAGAAACATTAGAGCTTGAGCCCAATATTTCCAAAGAATGTTTAGGAGCCCTTTATGCACCAACTGGTGGTATTTGCTCACCATTTGAACTTACGGTAGCTCCAATGGAAATAGCAATTACAAATGGAGTTGAGCTTGATAGAAACTTTGAACTCAAAAAAGTTGAAAAAGTAGAGAAAGAAGATGCACAAGGGAAGAAAAATGTTTTTATTCTTAATGATGACATTGAAACTTCTTGTGTAATAAATGCAGCGGGCACTCACTCTGCTCAAGTTGCAGCCCTTTTTGGAGATAATTCTTTTGCAATTAACCCAAGAAAAGGTGAGTATTCTCTTTTAGATAACAATGTGGGATATCTTGCATCTCATGTAATATTCCAACCACCAACATCACTTGGCAAAGGAGTTCTTGTAACTCCAACAGTTGATGGCAATATATTAGTGGGGCCAAATGCATACGATATTCAAGATGCCAATGACACTACAACAACACAAAAGTGGCAAGATTATGTGTTTGATAGCGCAAGAGTATCGGTCCCAAGTATAAGCGAGCGTGATGCTATAACATCATTTGCAGGCGTGCGTGCGGTTAGCAATTACAAAAATGGAAATGGTGATGAAGATTTCATAATTGGTTTTTCTAGCGTTAGTGGTCTTTTTAATGTTGCCGGAATTTGCTCGCCGGGACTTACATCGGCTCCCGCAATTGGAGAGTACGTGGTGAGCCTTCTGGAAGAAAAAGGGCTAGTAGGTGAGTACAAAGAACACTACGAAACATCTAGAAAAGTTGTACGTTTTATGCACTTAAACGATAGCCAAAAACAGGAAGTTTTGAAAGAAAATCCACTATATGGTCGTGTAATATGCCGTTGTGAGAGTGTGACAGAAGGCGAAATTGTAGATGCAATACATAGACCTTGTGGCGCACTTGATATGGACGGAGTAAAGAGACGCGTGCGTGCGGGAATGGGGCGTTGTCAAAGTGGTTTTTGTGGCCCTCGTGTGATGGAAATTCTTTCAAGAGAGCTTGCAATACCGTACACACAAGTTACAAAGTTTGGACGTGAAAGTTGGATGGTTGAAAATAAAAGAGGAACGCAAAATGATTAATGTTCAAGTAGCTGTAATAGGAGGTGGCCCTGCTGGATTAAGTGCTGCACTAGAATGTTGGCAACAGGGGCTCCGGGACATTCTTGTCATTGAAAGAGACACTATGCTTGGAGGAATACTCAATCAATGCATACACCCCGGCTTTGGTCTACACGTCTTTGGCGAAGAACTCACTGGCCCCCAATACGCCCAACGTTATGTGAACATGGTACGCGAGACAGGAATCTCAACTCTTACCGATACAATGGTCCTTTCAATAGAAAAGGCTAATAATAACGACCTCTCCGTTAAGGCAATGAACTCAAAAGATGGCCTTGTGAATATTCACGCTCAAGCAGTCATTCTTGCAATGGGTTGCCGTGAACGTACACGTGGAATGCTTAGGATCCCAGGAACCCGTCCCGCTGGAGTGTATACCGCTGGTACTGCACAGCGCCTTGTAAACATAGAAGGTTATATGCCTGGTAAAGATGTTGTAATACTTGGTAGTGGAGATATTGGACTAATCATGGCTCGACGTATGACCTTAGAAGGTGCAAAAGTTCATGGTGTTTATGAAGTTATGAATAAGTCTAACGGTCTTAAACGAAACATAGTGCAATGTCTTGATGATTTTGGAATACCTCTTCATTTTTCAACAACAGCTGTAAGTATTCATGGTAAAGATCGTGTTGAAGGTGTCACTGTTGCCAAAGTTGATGAAAAGTTTAATCCAATTGCGGGAACTGAAAGATATGTGCCATGCGATACAGTACTTCTTTCTGTGGGGCTTATCCCAGAAAACGAGCTAAGCCGCAATGCTGGAATTGAAATTGACGCAAAGACAAGAGGACCTGTCGATAAAGGAGGGTTTATGACAAGCCTTCCTGGCGTTTTTGCTTGTGGAAATGTCTTCAAAGTTTACGATTTAGCTGACAACGTAACAAAAGACAGTGTTCTATGTGGGCGTAGTGTAGCACAATTTATTAAGGGGAAGTGAAAATGGAGACATCATTTATAACATGTGTAATTTGCCCAAAAGGGTGCAATATAAAAGTTGATTGGAAGACAAATGAAGATGGCTCTAAAGAAGTTCTTAATGTTACTGGCAATAGCTGTCCTCGTGGACTTTCGTATGCAACTGCAGAAGTAATACATCCTCAAAGAGTATTAACATCTACTGTTCGAGTTAAGAAAATGTCTCCAAATGGTAAATCTTCTTTTGAACTTATTCCAATAAGAAGTGCATCTCCAATTCCAAAAGAATTAATGATGAAAGCCATGGATGTTATCTCCAATACAGTGCTTGATTATACTTCTGAGCTTTCACCCTCCTTAAAGATGGGAGATACTGTAATTCACAATATTGTTAATACTGGTATAGATATGATCGCTTGTCGTGACATTACAGCGTTCTAAAACTAACAGCTTTCTAATTTTTTGTGCCTAAATACAGCGAAACCGACCACAAGGGTCGGTTTTGTGTCTTACGGCGACTTGGGCTCGAACCAAGGACCTACTGCTTAGAAGGCAGTTGCTCTATCCAGCTGAGCTATTGCCGCATTGCAAGTGGATTATAGTGAATTACCAGTACAGTTTCAATAGCAACACGCAAAAAACAACCTAAAGAGGCTTCTAAAAATACTCTTAAGCATTTTTCATAGAGTCTGGTTGGCGAGTATTTTCAAGAACATCACGCCAAAGAGAACTTTCTGTATTAACTCTATTTCTAGACGAAATAGCAACACTTATTGGCATATTAACAAACCTGTTATTCATCATTGTTGTAAGAACAGCCGTCTTCCCAGCCATTGCAGCATGAACAGCATGCGCGCCCAGCCTTGCACAGTAGATGGAATCGTACGAGTTAGCTGGAGCACTGCGAATAATGTAGCTAGGGTCAATGTACTTAATATTAACCTCCATGCCATCTTCTTTGAAAAACTTGCTTATTTCGTCTTTTAGAAAAAGGCCAATATCATTGTATTTTACGTTTCCTGAGGCATCGGTCTCGCCAGTGTGAGGTAATAAGTCTTGTCCTGCGCCCTCTGCTACAAGAATGACAGCGTGCCCCCTGTCTTGCAACCGTTTCTTAAGATGTGTCAAAAGGCCATTTTCGCCCCGCAAATCAAATGGGTTTTCAGGGATGAGACAAAAATTGACATCGCTTTGGGCAAGAGAGGTGTTAGCTGCAATAAAACCGCTTTCACGTCCCATGACCTTAACAAGACCCACGCCATTGATTGAGTTGCGAGCCTCAATGTGAGCTCCTCGCACGACAGGAACAGCCATTGAAACAGCTGTATCAAACCCAAATGACGTTTGAATGAAAGAAAGGTCGTTGTCTATTGTCTTGGGAATACCAACAACAGCAATTTTTAGATTTCGTTTGCTTATCTCTTTTGCAATGTCAGAAGCGCCTCGCAAAGTTCCGTCGCCACCTATTGTGAACAGCATATTAACATTCATGCGTTCCAAAGTGTCTACGATATCACTAGTTTGCTTGCCTCCTCCTCGTGCACTACCCAAAATTGTGCCACCTTTTTCCTGGATGTCGTCAACGATATCGGGGTCTAGTTTTATGATGGGGTATTTAGAAGTAGGAAGTAGTCCTTGGTATCCATATTGAATTCCGCTAATTTGGCGTACTCCGTATCTATACCACAAGCAACGTACAATGGCTCTTATGACGTTGTTCAGTCCTGGGCAAATGCCACCACAAGTGCAAATTGCAGCGTGAACGTGAATTGGGTTGAAGTAAATCATTTTGCGAGGGCCTGCAAGTTCTACCACGTCTTTACAAGAAGCTTCATAAGAACCGTTTTCAAGTTTTGTTGCATCCAAACTGCACAATATACGCTCGTCATCTGACACATAATTTGCAATACCATCACCATAGATGTCGCTCATTGAAATGGGTGTTGGAATTTTTGCTTCGCCAAGTTTCTCTACTGTGTAGTCTATTTTTGGAACACCTGTTACAAATGCCATTGAATCATCACTTCTCATCATATATGCCCCTCGTCCTTAATATAATGAAAAAAAGTCACACTTTCCAGTTTCTCTAAAAATAGCTGCTCTAAAAACATTTGCTCTAAGAACATGCATGTTGACAGCCAACGCGCGCAAATTCCATAATGAAACGAGCTTGATTTTTTGGCCTAGTTCTTCGCAAAAAGGAGCCCTCTAAAGTGGAAAAACGTAGTCGCAAAAGGAGATTTGTAAAAGACTTATTCTTTACGTGCATGGTACTTGGCATGGCACTTCTTATTGGACTTCTCTTAAAATTCTCACTTAACGCGACAGACCAAATACCACTTATTTTTGTTCTTGGTGTCATGGTCATAGCTCTTAAGACCGATGGCTTTTGGTGGGGCATTTCTTCTTCTACTCTAACAGTTTTTATTATTAACTTTGTCTTTATTGACCCATTTTTAGGTTTTAACTTTTCACCATATACAATACCGTCAGCTATAG